>JAPPLB010000046.1 GCA_028819575.1 Bryobacterales bacterium
TTGAACCGTACGTTGAGCACGGCAAGCAAGCGCAACGAAGTCCTGGCGGTCGTATGGCGCGCTTCGACCGTCGGGTGGTGAGAAATGCAGGCTAGGCCCCCTGCCAATGGTTTTCACGAATCACGAGACACGAAACACGCCCTTTTCCTCGCGTGCTTCGACCGTCGGGTTGTGAGAAATACAGGTTAATAGTAGTAAGCCCTTCGATAGCGCCGACGGCGTGGCCGCGACCAGATCAGAACCGCGCCGGCCACGAACCCGCCGACGTGCGCCCACCACGCGACGCCTCCCGTGTCGGCGCCCCCGGTCTCCACCGCCCCGCTGAAGAATTGAATCGCAAACCAGTAGACCAGCATCAACGCGGCAGGCAGCTCGATCGTCGTGATGAACACGAAGATCCAAACCAGTGTTGTGATCCTGGCGGACGGGAACCTCACCAGGTAAGCACCCATGACCCCCGCGATGGCGCCGCTGGCTCCGACCGCCGGCACCATCGATTCCGGGTTCGCCAGGATGTGCGCCACCGATGCCAGGAGTCCGCAGGCCAGGTAGAACAGCATGTAGGTGAAGTGGCCCAGTTCGTCTTCGACGTTGTCGCCGAAAATCCACAGAAACCACATGTTCCCGATCAGATGGAGCCAGCCTCCGTGCAGAAAAATCGAGGTGAAGACGGGACCGATTCCCTCGATCAACGGATAGCGGCCCGCCAGCGCTTGCTCGGCGCGCAGGGGAATGGCCCCGAATGTTTCGACAAAAGTTTGCTGCGCGCCCGGCGATTCGATCGCCAGCGAGAATTGATACACGAAGACCGCCACGTTCACGACGATCAGCGCGAGCGTGATGAACGGCGTGCCGAAGCGCGGAGCGTCGTCGCGAAGCGGAAACATGGCGGTTAGACGTGCGCGATGCGCTCGGAGAAGTCCCGCGAGGCGCGTCTCTCGCCCGACTCCATCAATGCGCGGGCTTCTGTGGCCGGCGCGATGCCGCCTCGGGCCCCCAAGGCCCGGCAGTTCAAGGCCGCCATCGCGTTCGAGAAATCAAGAACCTCTTCCAGCGG
The DNA here is from genome assembly GCA_028819575.1 of Bryobacterales bacterium. GTDB lineage: Bacteria > Acidobacteriota > Terriglobia > Bryobacterales > UBA6623 > JAPPLB01. The sequence goes on from JAPPLB010000046.1 coordinate 1,058, forward strand.
ATACCCTTCGAGCAGCCCATAGCAGAATGCCCCGTGGAACACGTCGCCCGCTCCGGTGGTGTCCACGCAGTCCACGACGAACGCCGGAGAATACAGAAAACGCCCGCCCGCGTAGGCCAGCGCTCCCCGGGAACCCAGTGTCATCGCGGTCACCTTCATGTCGTGCTCTGCCTGCAAGAGTTCGAGTGCGCGGAAGGGGTTCTGCTCGCCGGTCCAGCGTGCCGGGAATTCGGCCGAGGCGACGAGATAGTCGACCAGCGGCAGCACGCGGTCGAACCCTCGGTAGATCGTGTCCACGTCGACCGTTACGGGAATGCCGGCTTTTCGCGCGATGGACGCGGCTCGCTCGACCGCCGGCGTGTCGTGACCGTCGATGTGGAGCAGCCGGGCGCAGGTGATCTGGTCTGCGTCGATCTGATCCGGATCGATCCGCAGGCAGTCGTCCCGGCGCCAGAAGATGGTGCGCTCCCCGGTCTCTTCGTCCACGACGATGTAAGCTGACTGGTTGGCGCAGCCTCTTCTCACTTGGAGGTGCTCCAGGTCGATCCCGCTCGACTGGAGGCTTTCGAGTTGAATCCGCCCGCGCTCGTCGTCGCCGATCGACCCGATGTATTTCGTCCGCAAGCCGAGGGCTTGGCAAGTGGCGATGGCGCTCGCCACCTGTCCGCCGGGGCTGAGGACCTCTTTGGTGAAGGGCGTCTTGCCGCCGTGCGGCGGAAACCGCGACACCATCAGTACGGTGTCGGTGGAGTTCAGGCCCACGCCCACAATATCGAACCGGGCTTCCACGAACCCATTGTACGGGCGCTCGAAGCGGCGGGCTTGCGGGTCCTATCCTTCTGACCGGCTTCATGGTCTGAGTGGTTGGCGAGGCTCCGCCTCAGACCGAAAAGCAGGACAGCGAATCGCCGCGTCGACTTGACTCGAATGTGAACCTTGGCAGCGAAGAAAAAAACGGGACGGGTGGACCGGGTCGGACGTGTGCCCGGGGACGGGATCTTGTCGCGCCGGCCCGCGGACTCCGCACGGGATAATGGGTTCATGACGCGGGACGAGATCATACTGGCTTCCGAGAAGTATTTGTTCCCGGCGGTCGCGCACTACTTCAAGGAGCGGCTAGTCATCAGTCGCGCCAAGGATCAGTACGTCTGGGACGCGGACGGACGGCAGTATCTGGACTTCTTCGGCGGGATCGCCACGATCAGCGTGGGGCACCTCAATGACAAGGTGTGCGCAAGGGTCCATGAGCAGGCCGACACGCTGCACCATGTCTCGACGCTCTATGCGACCGAGCCGCAGGCGGCGCTGGCCGAGACCGTGGCTTCGCTGACGCCCGGCGGCGCGCTGACCCAGTCGTTCTTCACCAATAGCGGAACCGAGGCCAACGAAACGGCGATCATGCTGGCCCGCTGCTACACGGGACGCAGCGAGATCGTCGCGCTGCGGCACGGCTATCACGGCCGGACGGCGCTCGGGACGACGTTGGCGGGGCAGGGCATCTGGCGCGGCAGCACGGCCCCGCAGCCGGGCGTGGTCCACGCCCACAACGCCTATTGCTACCGCTGCCCGTTCGGGTTGTCGTACCCATCGTGCGAAGTCAAATGCGCTCACGACATCGAGAACGTGATCCAGACCACGACGACCGGACAGATCGCGGGCTTCATCGCCGAACCGATCCAGGGCAGCGGGGGTTTCATCACTCCGCCGAAGGAGTACTTCTCGATCGTCGATGAGATCGTGAAACGCTACGGCGGCATCTTCATCAGCGACGAGGTGCAGACCGGCTGGGGCCGGACGGGGGGCCGCTGGTTCGGCATCGAGCAGTACGATGTGGTGCCCGACGTCATGACCGCCGCCAAGGGCATCGCGAACGGCCTGCCCCTGGGCCTGACCGTGGCTCGGCCCGAGGTGGCGGATTCGATGCGGTTTCTCACGCTGTCGACTTTCGGCGGCAGCCCGCTGTCCGCCGTCGCGGCCTCGGCCGTGATCGACTATGTGCGGGAACAGGATCTGCTGACGAACAGCGAAGAGGTAGGAGCCTATCTGCGTGAGCGGCTGGAGGAGCTGCGGCGGAAACACCCCCTCATCGGAGACGTGCGCGGCATGGGCTTGATGCAGGCGCTGGAGCTGGTGAAAGACCGCGAGACGAAGCAGCCGGCCCCCGAGGAAACCATGGAAGTGCTCGAGGCCGCGCGCCGCAACGGGCTGCTCATCGGCAAGGGCGGGCTCCACGGCAACGTGATCCGGGTCTGCCCGCCGCTGAACATCGCCAAAAGCGACGTCGATGAGTTCGTCAGATTGCTGGACACCAGCCTCGGCGAAGCAGTGGCCTAGGCCTGTATTTCTCACCACGCGGCAAGGCGAAGTGGGTGAGAGGGCCGTCAGGACGAGGCGCGAGCCCGGCGCAAGGAAAAGGCGCGCGCAGGCGTACTTTACGATTCACCGGCCGTCGGACATTTCTCTGGAGTAAACCAGGCCCCTGCCCATGGTTTTCACGAATCACGAGACACGAAACACGGCCTTTTTCTCGCGTGCTTCGACCGTCGGGTGGTGAGAAATGCAGCCTGACGCCCACCCTCACTCGATTACGATCGTCACGGTGTTCGAGGTGGTCCCGGCGGCGGTGACGGTGCTCGCGGTCAACTTGCCGCAACCAACGATTCGATGTTTTCGATATCGATGGAGCAGCGCGCAAGATCAAGGTCGTGCAATTTCTGCAAGTTCAGCCAGAACTCCGGGGTCATTCCTAGCCTGCATTTCTCACCACGTGGCGAGGGGAAGTGTGTGAGAGGGCCGTCAGGACGAGGCGTGAGCCGCTTGGCGCGCGCAGGCGTACTTGAACAGTACGTTGAGCACGGCAAGCAAGCGCAACGAAGTCCTGGCGGTCGTATCGCGTGCTTCGACCGTCGGGTGGTGAGAAATGCAGGTCAGCGCCTGCCCGATCCGCAGCGCAGTGTCCGCCGTGATCGACCGGCGTCCGTGGACGATCTCGTTGATGCGGCGCGGAGGCACGCCGATCGCTTTCGCCAGGCGATATTGGCTGATGCCGAGTTCGTCGAGAATTTCCCCCAGGTGTTCTCCGGGATGAATCGAGTCGACCTGGTTCATGAGTTTGCTCTCTATCCCCAACTCGGCCGCTTCTTCGACTGCCGGGACTAACGATCCGCTCGACGAGTGTCCCAGTACAAATCCGTTACCCATTGCGGTGGCTCGGGATCGCCTCGGAAACTGATGTTTTTGCCTATGCTCTTCATCCATCGAAACAACCAGGTTGGCCCGTGGGTTGTCAGCAATGTGTCTTCGGTTGCATAGACTGGGTCGGTCATCGCTTCATCGAGCGTGATGAAGCGATACCCGCGCTTTTGCCAGTTGGTCAACATCATGTCCAAACAATCGGCGTTGATGTCGTTTGTGTGAATAAGCAGTGTCTGTGCAACTTCCCTCCCGAAAATTTCCACTGAGATGCGCTCGGCGAAGTTGGTCACGGCAAGGTTGTAATCCAAGTAGGATTCGCGCAGCCGTTCTGCCAAGGCGGAATCGCCGTTTTGCTGGGCCTGCACATACGCCGCATTGAAGATGAAGTCGCTGTTCTCGATGGTGTGCGGTGCGATCCGATATCCCCGCGCGGCAAGGAATTTTTCGATCGCTTCTTTTTTTTCCCTCGTGTCGCCCGTATGGTTCATCGGATGCCGAAAGTAGAGTTGATAAGGATGATGTGGCTTCATCAGGCGGCGTGTGATCACTTCACCCTTTATGATCTCGTCCTGGAACTCGTCGATAGTCAGGTCGTTGAAATCCTGATGGGAATAGGTGTGATTGCCCAATGTCACTCCGGCATCCACCCACTGTTGCAACAAGGCGATGCGCTGATCGCCCTCGTTTCTGGCATGTAACCTGGACTCGACCACGAAACCAATGGCGGGGACTTTGTGTTCTCCGAGCGAACGCAGAATCGCTTTCGTCGTCCGTTGCGCTCTTGTCAGGATCGCGGTTCCAGTTGGCTTGACGAAGGGCAGGTCGTCAATCGTGACGGCCATCGTGCGCTCGGGAATCGTTCGCTCCTGAGACGAGACCACTCCCAACATCGCGAGCAACGAGATCCAAACCAATAGGATTCGAGTCATCATGCTTTGAGCTTAGCCCGGATTTCTCCAGTGCGCCGTGGAACGGCGCCATCTCCCAACGGGGTTGAATCCTGCCCACGAACTGTGGCTCCATCCAGTGTTGGGGAGCATACGATTCTCGACTCTCGCGGAAACCTGGGGAAAGCCTGAGCAGTTACGGCGCATCATCAGTCAACAAGCGGCATCGTTGAAGGCTTCCCTCGGGCATTCTCCGGGTTGCCGCGCCGCGGCCCCCGGGATGCGAACCCCCGATCAGGTTGACGTTGCGCAAAGCGCTGACGAGAATAAGGCATACCCCAAGGCGCCCGTAGCTCAGCTGGATAGAGTGTCTGCCTCCGGAGCAGAAGGCCGCAGGTTCGAGTCCTGCCGGGCGCGCCATTCACCCCTTTTGTTTTCTGCGCTCGTCTGCCTTTCCTCTTATTTCTGAGGACGGCATCGTGCAGCAGCCGCGCGGTCAGGCTTCACGACTTTAGCCTGCATTTCTCACCACGTGGCGAGGCGAAGTGGGTGAGAGGGCCGTCAGGACGAGGCGCGAGCCGCTTGGCGCGCGCAGGCGTACTTGAACCGTACGTCGAGCACGGCAAGCAAGCGCAACGAAGTCATGGCGGTCATACCGCGTGC
>JAPPLB010000101.1 GCA_028819575.1 Bryobacterales bacterium
CAAGTACGCCTGCGCGCGCCAAGCGGCTCGCGCCTCGTCCTGACGGCCCTCTCATGCACTTCGCCTCGCCACGTGTTGAGAAATGCAGGTCAGGCGACAAACGGTCAAGCGACACGGAGGCAAATCATTCGGGAATCACGGGTAACAGGATGTGCGACGGACGAGTTATGTCGTGATAGATGGTTTGTTGGGCGATCTCGAGTTCCGCGTCCATTCCCTGTTCGTTGCCGGTGTTCGGGTTGCGGTCCCACATGGGGAAGTTGCTGCTCGTGATATGCACTCGGATGCGATGACCCTTCCGAAAGACATTGGCCGTCGGAAGCAGATCGATCGTGTACTCGTAGGGTCTGTCCGGCTCGAGCAGGAGTGGCGGTTCCCAGATGGACTCTCGGAACCGGGCGCGGAGGATGCCTTCAGTGAGGTTTAAGGCGCGGCCGTCCGGGTAGACGTCGATGAGACGTGCAATGAAGTCAGTGTCGTGCGCCGAAGATGCGGCGTGGAGCTTCACGACGACCGGGCCAGTGACTTCGAGGTCCCGGTCCAGCGGCTCACTCGTGAAGACCAGGACATCCTGACGGTTCTCGTTGGGGCGCTGATCGACGGGGCCGGCCCGGATGATACCCGGTATCTCCGGCGCGGAATGGTTGCCGCCGAGCGTAGGGACCGGGTCGTCAGGATCGTAGGTGTAGCGCGTAGGCGAATCGTCTCGCGGCGGAGCGGTGCTGAGAGTGCCATCCTTTTCGCCGTTGGCATGGAAGTAGTATTTCGTGAACCGGGTGCGAGCGAGAGGCCATTCGTTTTCGAGTCGCCACTCGTTGATTCCCATGACGAAGAGGCGGACCTTGGGTTCGTCCCGGATGCCGTTGTCGGTTCCCTTTACAACATGATCAAGCCAGCGAATCGCCAGTCCGATCTCGTCTTTTTCTGGATTTTCCCCGAAGTCTCGGTCGCCCACGACACGGTTTCGCGAGTGCGTCGTCGGACTGATGGCGACCCGGATCTCGTCTGACGCGCCGAGTTTGGTCAGCTTCCCGAAATACTCGAGCGTCGCGCCGGGATAGTTGTCGTACCAGCCGCTCATCAGGTACACGGGGATGCGGATCTTGTCGAGCTTGTGACGGGTGCCGATGGCCTTCCAGAAGTCGTCATACGTCGAGTGGGAGACATAGTCGGAGTAGAGCTTGTTCGGGCGCGTACCCGCAACGGTGTCGAGCGTGATGAGTGGCAAGTGACGATACCAATTCCACCATCCGAACTCCTCAACCCGTTGCTTGGCTTGCGCGGAATAGTCATAAATACGGCGGGCGGTGTGGGCGAGCTGGATGGCGCCGTGGTCGCGATACATGCGTTGCCAGGGATCGGGATTGATGTTCTGAGGAACAATTGCCTTCAGATTCGGATGCGCCTCGGGTGCGGTGAGCCACTGGGTCGCACCATAGTAGGAACTGCCGTACATGGCGACCTTGCCGTCGCACCAAGGTTGCCGGCTGATCCAGTTGATGCAGTCGTAGCCGTCCCGCGCGTCGTCGAAGAAACGGTTGTCCATGCCCTGGGAACCTTCCGAGCCGAGGTGTCCACGGGTCGCTTGACCGACGAAGACGTAACCGGCATCGAGGAAGCGGCCTGAGATGCCGCCCCAGTAGTCGGTGTCGTAGCCGCGGATGAGCACTACAGGGTATCGGCCGAACCCCGGCCGGCGGATGCTCGTGCGCAGCTTAACCCCGTCCCGCATGGGCACCATAAGTTCTTCGGGCGCGGGCCGGTCGACGGGAGCGCAATGGATGGTGAGAGAGAGCGTGGTCGCGGCTGCCGCGGTTTGAAGAGAGTTCACCCAGTGATCCTGTTGGACACTACCGGAGACATGGTTATCTCGTCCGGCCGGGGTTATTGTACCGACGGCCGTGTCCGGAAGCAGACCAAGAGAGATCACTCTTGGCAGTTTCACATCCGGTGGAGATTCTTGCACCATGTAGCCTCGAACTCTGATCGGTATCGAATTCCGACCGATCTACTCGTGCGCGGCGCATTCCGGGGCGTCGCGAGACAGTGGATTTTACACCTTGCGGGATGAACGGCTAGAATTGGATTTGCATCGCTTCTTCTCCCCCGGCAGATTCTTCTCGCTATTCCGCTGAGCGGGATCGCTAATCTTTCCTCGGCGCCTTCGGGGACTTCACAATACAACCATGGCGAATGTAGTGATTCTCGGTACGCAGTGGGGCGACGAGGGCAAGGGCAAGATCGTCGACCTGATTGCCGACCGTTTTGACGTCGTGGCACGGGCGCAAGGGGGGCACAACGCCGGCCATACGGTGCACATCGGCGACCGGAAGTTCATTCTCAAACTAGTGCCGAGCGGGATTCTGCGGCCCGGTAAAAAGGTCGTTATCGGCAATGGCGTTGTCATCGATCCCGCCGCCCTGCTGCAGGAGATCGATGCTCTTGAACAGGCGGGCGTCGAAGTGAGAGGCAACCTGTTCATCAGCAACCGCGCCCACGTGATCTTTCCTTACCACCGGATGATGGAAAAAGCGACCGAGCAAACGCCGGGGAAGATCAAGATCGGTACGACATCGCGAGGCATTGGCCCCAGTTACGAAGACAAGATCGGCCGCCGTGGCATTCGGGTCGCGGAACTTGTGAACGGCGACCATTTCCGGGACCATTTCCGGGCAAACGCTCAAGAGAAGGACCTCCTGGCCAGGGCCCTTCGCATCGAAGAGGCTTGGGACTTCGACGCGATCTACGACGAGTATCGTGCCTATGCCGAGCGCATCGGCCCCTTCGTATGTGATACGGCAGGCTACCTTCAGAGGGCGATAGGTCAGGGGAAAAGAGTGCTTTTTGAAGGCGCACAAGGAACGATGCTCGATATCGACCATGGCACGTATCCTTTCGTGACGTCTTCCAACGCCACTGCGGGCGGCGTCTGCACAGGGCTGGGCGTTTCACCGGTACATATCGATGCGGTTGTCGGTATCGTCAAGGCCTACGTTACGCGCGTAGGCGGCGGGCCGTTCCAGACAGAGGCGGATGGCTCCGCTGCCCGGCACCTGCGTGACCAAGGCGGAGAATACGGCTCGGTGACCGGTCGTCCCCGGCGCTGCGGATGGTTTGATGTTCCGTTGCTGCGCTACTCGAATACGATCAACAGCTTCGCGTCGCTTATTGTTACCAAGCTCGACGTTCTTGACGGGCTGGAGAAGATCCCGGTGTGCACGGGGTACCGTTACAAGGGTGAGGTTCTCAGAGACATGCCGGCCCTTCAGCACGTGCTGGAGTCCGTCGAGCCGATCTACGAGGAACGCCCCGGCTGGGTAGGTACGACCAGCGGCCTTACCGACCATGACGCCCTTCCGCAGGGAGCGAAGGACTACCTGCGCTTTCTGTCCGATCAAGTGGAAGTTGAGTTTGGGGCGGTTTCAACGGGTCCTGAGAGAGACCAGACCATACTCGTGCGCTGCTCCAGGCTGGAGAAACTGCTCCAGCAGGATTCGCCCCCTCAATAAAGCACTGCCCAGCGGCGGTCAACGCTGTCAAGTCTGATCCCGAATACGCTTTGGATCGAGTCGGGAGGGCCGCCGGACCAGCGAAGCCGGCGCATCTTCGTCACCAATTTTCCCACCCTTCTACGGTTGTACCGCCTGGCATCGTTTCCATGAACTTCCGGCAGGCCCTTCAACACAGTAATGACGCATTGTCACGATAATAAAGGGCATGCCTCTCCTTCCTTTCAACGAAGCCCGAACTCTGATCACAGCACATATGGAGGAAGGGCCGGCTCTCCCGCCGCCCGAAACGACAACGCTTGATCAGGCGCTGGGACGCGTACTCGCCAAGAATACCGTTGCGGATCGGGACTATCCGCCGTTCAATCGCTCGACCCGAGACGGATACGCGGTCATCGCCTCCGATGTCGTCGATGCGCCGGTGGTGTTGGAAGTTATCGGAGAGACCCGAGCGGGCGAGGCATCACAATTCCGCATCGAGCGCGGCCAGACGGTGCAGATCATGACTGGCGCCCCGGGGCCGGAAGGCGCAGATGCCGTGGTCATGCAGGAGTATTCGCAGCGCGACGGCCGGCAAGTCAGGTTGGACCGCGGGGTGCCCAGCGGAAAAAATCTTATCTTTCAGGGCAGCGAAAGCCGTGAAGGCGCTGTCGTGCTCGAGGCGGGTACGCTCTTGGGGTATCCGGAGATTGCGTTACTAGGTTCGGTCGGCTGTGATCGAGTGACAGTCCATCGCCGTCCCGAAGTCGCCATTCTTTCCACCGGCGATGAAGTTCTCCCCATCGAGGCGATGCCGGAACCCTATCAGATTCGCAACTCGAACGCCTATTCGCTTGCGGCGCAGGTGCTGCGGGCGGGGGGCGAGCCCCGAATCCTACCCATTGCGCCTGACGTTCATGCCCGCACACGGGACTTGATCGAGGATGGCCTGCGATCCGACATCCTGCTTCTCTCCGGCGGGGTTTCGGTCGGCAAGTATGACTTCGTCGAGAGTGCGCTGCGTGATCTGGGAGCGGAGTTCTTCATCACCAGCGTTGCCATTCAACCCGGCAAGCCGCTTGTCTTTGCGAAAGTCGGCGACAAGCCCGTTTTTGGTCTGCCGGGGAATCCGATTTCGACGATGGTAACCTTCGAGCTGTTTGCGCGCTTGGCGATCGACTGGCTCGCGGGCCGCAAGGATTCCCGGCTGAAGTTCTCGAGTGCCCGGTTGTTCAACGATTTCAAGCACAAACCCGTCTTGACTCGCTTCCTGCCGGCTGTTCTGAGCGGAGATTACGGTGATGTAAGGGTCGATCCGGTACAATGGCAGGGGTCGGGCGATTTGGTCGCCCTGGCCCGTGCGGACTGCTTCCTGGTGGCCACGCCGGACCGTGATTTCTGGAAAGCCGGGGAGTGGATCTCGATCCTGCCCAGGTGAGCAAACTCTCTCACTACGACGAGCGCGGCGCGGCGCGCATGGTGGATGTCAGCGACAAGACGCCCACTCGCCGGACCGCTCGCGCCCACGCCTTCGTGAAAATGCCTGCCGCCGTGACTCGGCAACTCCCGGACAATCCCAAGGGCGACCCGCTGGAAGTCGCGCGCATCGCCGGGATCAACGCAGCGAAGCGCACCAGCGATTTGATTCCCCTCTGTCATCCTCTGCCGATCACTCACGCCGACATTGAGATCCGACTCGTTCCCGGTGGCGCCGAGATCGAATCCAGCGTGACGACAACGGCGCCGACCGGAGTTGAAATGGAAGCTCTCACTGCTGTCTCGATCGCCGCGCTCACCGTCTATGACATGACGAAAGCTCTCGACAAATCGATCGAAATCGGCGAAATCCATCTCCTTGAGAAAGAAGGGGGCAAGAGCGGCTTCTATCAGCGAGAGGAAGGCTTGCGCCGAAACCGGCTTGTCGAGCGAAACGTATAGCGAACAAGGGATGCCGACAAGACGATTGTCATGAAACCCCACGCTCGTTCCCGCCGCCCCACCAATGTGACGGTGCGTGCAGCCCTCATGGTGACGCTCATCGTCACTTTCGGCACGTTGCCCCTCGATGCTCAGCAGGACGAAAACGAGGCGGTACTTTCTCTAGGAGACGACCTGGTTTTTGGTTCAGAAGTCAATGTCGTCACGGTGCCGGTCACGGTCACCGATCGCAAGGGCATCTATGTCAACGGTTTGGAGGCGTTCGATTTCCGGATCTACGACAACCGAAAACCCCAAGTGATCGACAGCTTCGAGGTTGCGTTCCTGCCGATCTCAATGGTGATCTGTGTCCAATCGAGCGATCGGGTCGAAGGTATCCTGCCCGAGGTCACCAAGACAGCCATCCTCTTCACCGACATGGTATTGGGCGAGTTCGGCCAAGCAGCCTTGATCGCTTTCGATCAGCGAGTCCGCCTGATGCAGGACTTCACCAACGACGAGAAGAAGATTGAAAAAGCCCTCAAAGACATCACGTTGGGCAGCGACGCCGTTCGGCTGAGCGATGCCGTATATGAAGGCATCCGAATGCTCGTGAAACGGCCGAATACGCATCGCAAGGTGATTGTGGTCATCTCGGAGTCCCAGGAAACTGCCAGCGAAGTGGGCTTAGGTGAGACCATGCGCACGGCGCAGATCCAAGACATCATGATCTACCCGGTGAGGCTCTCGACGATCAAGGGATGGTTCAAGCGCGACGACAAGCCGATTCCTCCCTCCATCCCGCCGGGTGTGCAGGCCAGGGCATCCATTCCCGGAGCAGCCGAAACGCCAACGACGCAGATGCAGCATCGGGTTCGAGCAACGCCTAACGTGATTCCCATCGTGATTGATCTCGTTCGCGGCGTGAAGAACCTGCTCTTCAACAATCCCCTCGAGCTTCTCGCTGTGGGAACAGGTGGCAGAGTCTATTCCCCGATGACAGAGGACGGCATTCAAAAAGCGATCATGGGCATCGGCGAAGATTTGCGCAGCCAGTATCTTCTGAGCTACCGGCCGAACAATCTCAACGAGAGCGGCATCTTCCACCGTATCGAAGTGGAAGTATTCTACGACAGGGCCAAGGTGCGTGCCCGCCCAGGGTACTGGCAAGGCCCCGCGCCGGTTCCAAGCGGCGAGCCGGCCGATCCGATCGCGGAGCGATAAGGTCGGGCTCCCTGAAGCGGCTCACGCAATGCTCTGCCGCTCTTTTCTCCATCGGCCCATTTTTTAGGACATCCGCTTGAATCGACAAGAAGTATTGGATCAGGCCCGCGACGGCTTTGCCTCACTCAACGTTAGCGAGGAAACCCGGGCAACCGCTTTAGCGAACTTGGCGGATTGGCTGGGGCGCGACAAGTTCGAGGGCCTGGTTCCGGCCGGGCGCGCCGATTACAAACCGCTGCTTGCATGGATCGTCAAAGCCGGCAAGTTCGACCTTCTGCTCGACAGTTTCTATCGCGTCATGCCGTTCGGCACGGGCGGCCGCCGCGGTCCGGTCGGAATCGGACCCAACCGTATCAACCCCTTCACGATTGCTACTTCGGTTCAGGGTCATGGAGTGTATCTCCGCAAGCGATTTGGGGAAGGCGCTGCTCTCAAGGTCGTCGTCGCCTATGACGTTCGTCGATATGCCGATCTCCGGCAACTGTATTCCTCCGGCGAGACCAATCCGATGAAAGGATTTTCCTCAAAAGATTTCGCTCACATTTCGACGGCAGTCTACTGCGCCGGCGGAGTCGAGGTTTACCTTCTGCCGGACGAACGGAACGACTACATCTCTACGCCGGAGCTGTCATTCCTGATTCGCCGCTTCAACGCCCATGGCGGTTTGAATGTTAGTGCGTCCCACAATCATCCCGACGACAACGGCGGTAAGTTTTACAACAATCGTGGCGGACAGGAGATACCACCCTACGACGAGCAAATGGTCAGGATCGTAGAGGGCATCAAAGCCGTGGATATCATGCCCTACAACGACGCCCTGCAGTCCGGACTCGTACGATCGATCACACCCGAGGATCGCAAGGCCTATGTCGACCTCAATCTGGGACTCCGCCTCGGCGGGGGAACCGGCGGCGCAACGATCGTGTACACGCCGCTGCACGGCACGGGACGAAACACCGTCGGCGCCTGCCTGAAAGCCATGGGTTTCGCGGAAGGGAAACAGTTTTTTACGGTTGAATCGCAGAAGGAGTATCGAGGAGACTTCGCTAACGTCAAGTTCCGCACACCCAATCCGGAAGTGCCTGAGTCGCTGGAATCGGCGATTGAAGTCGCGGAGAACGTTGGCGCTGACCTGATCTTGGCCACTGACCCCGACGCCGACCGTATTGGAGGCGCAGTTCCCTGGCTGGGAGACTACGTTATTGTCAACGGCAACGAAATCGCCGCGATTCTCACTCGCTATCGATTGGAATCCCTCCAGCGGGTCGACAAACTGCCTCCCCGTCCTCTCGTCTTGAAGACGCAAGTCACGACCGAGTTGATGGCCCGCATCGCCAAAACGTTTGGCGCATCGGTGATCGGTGATCTGCTTGTTGGCTTCAAATATGTGGGTGATGTCATTGATCACCTTGAAAGAGAAGGGTGCTTCGGCAACATAAAGGCAAAGCCTTCGGACTTCATCGTCGCAGCCGAAGAAAGCCACGGCCTGCTGGTCACGCCCGAGATTCGCGATAAGGATGCCGCCGGCGCCGCGGTCGTCCTCTCTGAGTTGGCGGCTGAACTGAAGGAATCCGGGAGAACGATCTACGAGTACCTGATCGACACGTACAAGCGCTACGGATACTTTCGTAGCATGCTCCGCTCCACGGTCATGCAAGGTGCCGCCGGCACAGCAGCCATGAAGGAGATCCAGCAACGCCTGCGAACAGATCCGCCGAAACAGGTGGCCGGGCTCAAGGTCGAGTCCGTGAACGATTATTGGGATACGGCGAAGTGGGGCGACTTCAAGTCCGAAACGGATCGAGGCGCGCGCAACTTTATCACCTTCCAATTCGAGGGCAGCCTCAAGGTAAGCATCCGTCCCTCCGGCACGGAGCCGAAGAACAAGGTCTACATCGAAATGGGGACGGAGCCCCTCGGCGCAGACGTTTCCGACGAACAGTTCATGGGCAAGAAGCGCCAGGTGGACGAGGAGGTGCAGCAGTTTTCCGACGCCTTTATGAAGGTAATGCTGGACATCATCAACATCGAAATGCCTGACTACAGCTACCGCATTTCAGATCTGGTGCCGCTCGACAGTAAGCAACACTTCGGAGCGACATTCATTCCCCAACTGGAATTCCGCGCGCGGAAACTGTCTAAAGGGGAATGTGACAGGGAAGAACTGAATCGCTGGATTGATTCGGAGCTTCGCGGTTACGGACCGGACGCCCGGCTGCTCGTCGCCAGCGCCTTCCGCGCCTATCTTGACTCCGTTCGCAACCGTGATCCATCAGACGCAGCGGTATTGGATCTGGCTTCGTCCGTGTTTTTTTCGTAAGATTGCCGGCTCTTCAGTTCCGCTCGACGAGAGCTACGGCATGGGCTTCGGCCGACAAACCTTCACCTACCGGACCCATACCTTCGGCCGTCTTCCCCTTAAGGCCCACTCGTCCCATCTCGATTCCCAACACGTCGGCGATTCTTTTTCGAATGGCGTTGTAATAGGGTCCGATTTTGGGTCGCTCCAAGACGATCACGGCGTCCACATTGACGATGCGGTAACCGTTGTCTTCAAGCAATCGCCGTGTGTGCGCAAGGAATACTGCGCTATCGGCGTCCTTCCATTGCTGGTCAGAGGGTGGAAAATACTGACCGATGTCACCAAGCCCCATTGCGCCCAGCAAGGCGTCGGTCAACGCGTGAAAGAGAATATCCCCGTCGGAGTGTCCGGAAAGCCCTTTCTCGAACGGAATCTCTACTCCACCCAGAATCAACCTGCGACCTTCGACGAGCCGGTGGGAGTCGTATCCGATGCCGACCCGCAAGTCCAAGCTCATCCAGATGCTGTTCTGGCTTCGGAGAGATGTCCGACTTCTTCCTGATAGAACAGCCTTGCCAGCGCCATGTCGCCAGGCCGCGTGATCTTGATGTTTCGATCACTGCCGAGAACGACGTGCACCGATTCGCCCAGATACTCCACGAGACTGGCCTCATCAGTGCCAATAAAGCTGTCCCGCGCAGCGCAAGCAAAGGCATCCCGTAACAATGCCGCCCGAAACACTTGCGGAGTCTGCGCAAGCACGGTTCGTTCCCGCGGTAGAGTTGACTGGATCACAGCCTTGTCGGCCAGCTTGATCGTGTCCACCGGAGGAATTCCCAGGATGGCGGCCCCGACCTCGGAGGCCTTTCGGATCGTTTCCTCGATCTGAGCCACGGTCACAAACGGTCTCACCGCGTCGTGCACGGCGAAGAGCTCTGTCTGCGCCGAAGCCTGAGTCAGCGCGTTGCCAACTGACTCCTGGCGGTTGCGGCCTCCTTCCACGAGCCGAACGGGCTTCGAATAACGCTCTTCTGCAATTTGCCTCTCCAGAGGAACAATATCTTCCCGGCGCACCGCGACGATAATCTCCGAGACACTCTTTGCCGCAACGAACTTGCGAGTCGTGTGAATCAGAATCGGTGCGCCCTCCAACAGCATGAACTGCTTTCGGCTCGTCCCTGCCGATTCCGCTCCCGAATACTTTCCCATCCGGGTTCCCAGCCCCGCGGCCGGGAGAATCGCGGCTACCTTCATGGATCAGCGTCCCACGGTTTGCTCGAACTTGTGAGGGGAAGAACTCCCCTTGCCGATCGGGAGAGGACGCTCGTTCTCGGCGCTGGCGTAATGTGACGGAGATTTCTCGTCGTAGCGCCCGAAAATCATCTTGCCGGCCGTCGTCTGCAGAACGCTTGTCACCGTAATCTCGACCGTCTTTGAGATTTGACGGCGAGCGTTGTCAACGACGACCATCGTGCCGTCATCCAGATAAGCGACACCCTGACTATGTTCCTTGCCCTCTTTGAGGATGAACACGCGCATCGTTTCGCCTGGCAATACGACAGGTTTGAGCGAGTTCGCAAGCTCGTTGAGGTTGAGGACTTCCACACCCTGCAATTGCGCCAGCTTGTTGAGGTTGAAATCGTTGGTCACGATCTTCCCGCCGAGATCTTTGGCGAGTTCGATGAGCTTGAGATCCACCTCATTGATTTTGGGGTAGTCGGCTTCGACAATCTTGACCTCCAGATTTGACATCTTCTGGATGCGCTGAAGAATCTCCAAGCCCCGCCGCCCACGGTTCCTCTTGAGCGGGTCCGACGAGTCCGCCACAAGCTGCAGTTCCCAAAGCACGAATTGCGGTACGACGATTACCCCTTCTGCGAATCCCGTTTCGGCCACATCGGCGATGCGACCATCGATAATCACGCTTGTGTCGAGAATCTTGTAAGGCTTCTTGCTGCTCTGGTCTCCACCGAACAGCCCTCCCAGTGCGCTAAGGTTCAGCGTGTCTCCCTTGGCGGCGCCGACGACCCATCCCAGGAACCACATCACCAGAAGTACACTGATCTGCAGGAAAGCCAGACTATCGGTAGCCAGTCCTGCTTTCATGACCTGGCTTATTAAAAACGCGCCGATGACGCCAATAACCGAACCGATCGCGGCGCCGATTAGCCGCTTCAAGCTGATGCGGCGAAGACGAATCTCGCCAAGAAAGATCAAGGCGCCGATCAGCAACCCGAATACGATGGCTGGAATCGGATCGAGCTCGAAGGGCCGAAAGTGATAAGAGAGAAAGCAGAATACGATGAGGAATACACCTCGACAAATCCAAAGGTCTACCACGCCGTCCCCCCGGAATGAGACCATGCTCCTGCGCCATCGCTGACGATCGCGACAGGACCCCAGCCCAATCCATCCCGAGTATATCATCGGCCCGTGACGGGCACAAACAAGCGTGTGTGGTCAAATACGAATGTCAGAAAGTCATGGTCCAACAATACCGATCCCCGTACCGCTCGGTTCGATTGGGAAGATGTAACTGAGCCGGTAGTGTGACCGCGACCGCAAACAGGGGCCGGTGATGGAAGCCCTGCCCTGCTGTGCCGGGTATCAAGACCCTTATGCTCTATCCTTTGGAACGAGCGAGTACAGCCGGACTCACCCTCTTCACTGTCGTCAATCGGGTAACGACCTGCGGCCCGAACCGAGTTTTGTAGAACCTGTCGGCGCCTTTCCGTCACTGCGATGCTCGAAGCGGGCATCCCTCTACCTAAGCATCCCGATCCGTCCTTCAATCCTTGCTACGATGACCGTCCGGGGGGACAGGAACTTGAGGGGAAAACGGGATTTCGCAAAATGTGCACTTGTGGCAGCGTTCCTCGCAGGCAGCACAGCCGCCGCGGCGGATCGCCCCGTAGATCCGACTTTCCTCTATCGCCGCGTCCCGGACGTTGCGCCCGGGGCGTCGGACCTCACCACTGCAACGTGCCGATATCGCCCGCTCTTCGGGGCCGGAGACGATCAAACGTCGGTGGTGAAGGGAGTTGCGCGCTATGGCGTGATCGAGGTTGATGCGAACGGAAGCTGCGTCCCGGTGCGGTACACGAAGGAAGAGCAGATCTACTTCATCCTCGAAGGTAAGGGAGTTCTGCAATACGGTGATGAGGCCGTTCCCGTCAAGCCGGATGATTTCATGTACCTGGCTCCCGGTTCCAGACATGCCCTCAAGAACGACTCCGCTGATCCGCTGCGTGTCGTGCTGATGGGATACCACGTTTCGGAAGGATCCGGGGAGGAGCTATCCGGCAAGCTGCAAATCTCCAACGCGTCGCAAGCCAGGAAACAAGTCTTGCCGGGGCACCCCGCTTCGACGAAGTACCTTCTGCTGATGGGAGGCAAAGACAGCAAGCGGGACCTGATTGCGGCCGGCCAGGTCCTGACAAGCCTTTTCCTGATGGAGTTCGATGCGGGCGGCACGAACCACCCGCATCACCACATCAAGGAAGAGGAGATCTACCTGCTTCTCGACGGCTATGGTGACATGGTCGCCGGCGGGGGCCAAAGCGGGGTCGAAGGCCGGCGCCCTGCTACGCCGGGAGATGCCTACTTCTTCCGCCTGAACTGTACTGTCGGCTTCTACGCCGATCCCCGACTCGGCGACAAAAAGGCTCGTGTTTTGGCGGTACGATCGCTCTATCCGGGAATGAAGAAGTAACTTCTGAGCCCTTGCGGTCGCAACCGCGGCGCTGGCTGTTCGAGGTTGGCCGCATCTTGTCCCTTCACGAACATCCAGCGAGTGGGATCATGGAGGAAGGGACGGCCAATCGGCCTCCCGGTCGGCAATGTCGTCCTCGAACGACCAGGTCAAGCAGCCTCCGCGAGACATCGTTTTCAAAGCGCGTGATCTCGCCAAGGTGTACGACATGGGCGAGGTCAAGGTCCAGGCCTTGCGCGCAGTGGACCTCGAGCTGTACTCCGGTGAGCTGGTGGTCTTGCTGGGGCCATCCGGCAGCGGCAAATCCACGCTGCTGAACATTCTGGGCGGTCTCGATACCGCCACGAGCGGGCGAGTCAGCTATCACGACAAGGACCTGACGCGCGCTTCCGACCGCGAGCTGACGGAGTATCGGCGTTATTACGTCGGTTTCGTCTTTCAGTTCTACAACTTGATTCCGAGTCTCACGGCGTTTGAGAACGTCGCTGCCGTCACCGAAATCTCACGCGATCCGATGAAACCGGAAGACGCACTGGCAGTGGTAGGCTTGACGGACCGCATGAATCATTTCCCTGCACAGCTTTCGGGCGGGGAACAGCAACGCGTCGCGATCGCCCGGGCGGTCGCCAAGAACCCGGCCGTACTGCTGTGCGACGAACCCACCGGAGCGCTCGATTCCAAAACCGGCATCGTGGTGCTGGAAGCGTTGGAACGCGCCAATCGTGAGCTGGGAACGACGACCGCCGTCATCACGCACAACGCCGACATCGCGGACATGGCCGACCGTGTGATCCACCTCAGCAACGGCTTCATCACTCGAGTCGATACGAACGAACGGAAGAAACCCGCGCGCGAACTGCATTGGTGACTCGATGAGAATGCTCAATCGCAAGCTGCGCCGCGACTTGTGGGCGATGAAAGGTCAGGCTCTGGCGATTGCGCTCGTCATTACGAGTGGTATCGCGGTGTTTGTCATGTCGCTGAGCACGCTCGATTCACTCCGCGGCACGCGGGCTTCCTACTACGGCGATTACCATTTCGCGGAAGCTTTCGCCTCATTGAAGCGGGCGCCTGAAAGCATAAGGGGGAGATTCGAAGAGATCCCGGGGGTCGATCACGCGCAGACCCGTGTCCTGGCGCCCGCCAACCTGGAAGTGGAAGGGTTCGACGACCCCATCACCGGACGGCTCGTCTCGATCCCCGACCACGGCCAGCCGGTCCTCAATCAGCTCTATCTGCGGAGAGGACGGCTCATCGAAGCCGGCCGGGACGATGAGGTCGTCGTCCACGAGTCGTTCGCCAATGCGCACGGACTCGAACCGGGACACCAGGTCACGGCTATCGTCAACGGCCGGCGCAAGGAACTGAAGATCGTCGGGATTGCGTTGTCGCCGGAATATGTTTTTCCTATCGCGCCGGGCTCCATCATTCCCGATTTTCAGACTTTCGGCATTCTCTGGATGGCTCGCACTCCATTGGAGGCTGCCTTTGACATGGAAGAGGCCTTCAACGACATCGCTTTCGCTCTCAGGCCGGACGCCCAGTTGGAAGAAGTGCTGGACCGCGTTGACGGCATCATCGAGCGCTACGGAGGTCTGGGCGCCTACGGCCGCAAAGATCAAGTCTCTCACCGCTATTTGTCGGAAGAGTTCCGTCAACTCGAACAGATGGCCACCATCTACCCGGTCATCTTTCTTGGCGTGGCTGCCTTTTTGTTGAACGTCGTCGTCACGCGTCTCGTCCGCACCGAGCGAGAACAGGTCGCGACCCTCAAGGCGTTCGGCTACGGCAATGCTTCGATCGGTTTGCACTACGTGAAGTTCGTGCTTGCGATTGTTGGTTTCGGCGTACTGGGCGGCGTCTTCTCTGGCACACGCTTCGGGCAGGGCATGAGCGCCATGTACATGGATTTCTACCGCTTTCCATATCTCGACTACATCCTTCAGCCGTACGTCGTGGTTACGGCGGCGCTCGCCAGCGCCGCGGCGGCGCTCGCAGGGACGATTTATGCGGTTCGCCAAGCCGCTTTGCAGCCTCCGGCGGAGGCAATGCGTCCCGAGCCGCCGGCCAAGTACAGTGTGAGCATCGTGGAACGGTTCGGGCTGCGAAGATGGCTTGCCCAGCCGACTCGCATGATCATTCGCAACATCGAGCGGCAACCTGTCAAGTCGCTGCTTGCCTCTCTGGGAATCGCCATGGCGTGTGCGATTCTGATGTTAGGTTTCTTCTTCAGCGACATGGTGATGCTGATGATGCGCATCCAGTTCGGGCTCGTGCAACGAGACGATATGACCGTCACGTTCGTCGAACCGACCTCGTACCGCGTTCTTCACGAGCTGGAGAGCCTGCCCGGGGTTGTGCACGGTGAGGCCTTTCGCTCAGTGCCGGTCCGTTTGCGGTCAGAGCACCACGACTACCGCACGGTCATTCAGGGGGTTCAACAGGGAGGTGATCTCAATCGCGTGCTCGATGTCGATCTCCAGCCGATCGAGATGCCGCCCGCAGGCATTCTGCTCACTGATTTCCTGGGCGGCCTTTTGAAAGTGAAGCCCGGTGACACGATCACGGTCGAAGTCCTCGAAGGCCGGCGGCCTATTCGCGAAGTTGCCGTCGCCGGGCTCGTTCAGCAGTTCATCGGCCTGTCGGCGTACATGGATATCGATGTCCTCAATCGATTGATGCGCGAGGGGCGGGCTGTCTCGGGAGCGTATCTCGCTGCCGACTCGCTGTTTGAACCAGCAATCTATTCGGCCCTCAAAGAAGCGCCCCGCGTCGCTGCGGTCAGCGTCCGTGAAAAGGTGCTGCGGAACTTCCACGAAACGATGGCCGAGCAGTTGTTGACGTTTGCTTTCTTCATCACGCTCTTCGCGGGGACGATTGCTTTCGGCGTGGTGTACAACAGCGCTCGGATCACGCTCTCGGAACGCAGCCGCGAGCTGGCCAGCCTGCGTGTTTTGGGTTTCACGCGGGGTGAGATCTCGTTCATCCTTCTGGGAGAGCTTGCTGTTCTCACTTTCGCGGCGATTCCGATGGGCTACTTGATCGGTGAGGTATTCTGCAGATACATCGCGACAGCGCTCCAGACGGACCTGTTCCGCTTCCCCTTTGTCATTCAGCCGAGTACCTACGCCTTCGCTGCGACGATCGTGCTGGCCTCGTCTCTGATTTCTTCCTTGTCAGTACGGCGCAAGCTGGATGCCCTCGATCTCGTGGCCGTCTTGAAGACGAATGAATAGAAACCGATGAGACTCCGGCGCATTCTGTTCTGGCTGCTGTTTACCGGCGGAGTAGTGGCCGCGATTGTTTGGGGCTTCATGCCCCGGCCGGTCTCCGTTGAAACAGCGGTCGTCAAGCGCGGTCCGCTGCAGGTATCCGTGGAAGAGGAAGGGAAGACCCGTGTGATCGATCGCTTTGTGGTTTCAGCGCCTGTGGACGGTTTCGCGCGGCGGCTCAACGCCGATGTGGGAGACATCGTCCGGCGAGGCGAAACATTGCTTCTTCTCGACCCGTTGCGATCCACGGTGCTCGACCCCCGCAGCCGCGCTGAGGCGCAAGCTCGGGTCGCGGCGGTGGAGGCCGCCCTCAAGCGCGCGCAGAAAGAAGTGGAAGCCGCCGGCGCCGAGGCCCGCCGCTGGGAGACGCAACTCAAACGAACGCGGGAACTGCATGCCGCGGGCACGATCGCCGACGATGTCCTCGACGAAATTTCGGCATCGGCCGAACGCAGCCAGGCGCAAGAGCGATCCGCCGAATACGCCGTCGATGTGGCTCGCCATGAGCTCGAGGCGGCAAAAACCGCTCTGCGTCATTCCGCCGCGCAGCAGTCTCAGAAGCCTGCCGAGACCGTAGCGGTTCGCGCCCCTGTCGGCGGCCGGATCTTGAAGATCGTGCACGAGAGCGAGGGCGTCGTCGACGCCGGCGAGCCGCTCCTTGAAATCGCGAATCCGCGTGGACTCGAGGTCGAGGTTGAACTTCTGTCGGCTGATGCCGTGAAGGTCGGCCCCGGAACCCGCGTCCTCTTCGAGCGCTGGGGCGGTGAGCATCCTTTGCAAGGTCTCGTCCGCATCGTCGAACCGGTCGGCTTCACGAAGATCTCGGCGCTGGGTGTAGAGGAGCAGAGAGTGCTGGTCATCGTCGATATCACATCGCCGCCTGAGCAATGGGCGCGTCTGGGTGACGGCTATCGAGTCGAGGCTCGATTCATCCTGTGGGAGGGAGAAAACGTCCTCCAGATTCCAAGCAGCACGCTTTTTCGCCATGGTGAGGGCTGGGCGGTATTCGCTGTTGAAGAAGGTATGGCGGAGCGGCAGCCCGTCGAGATGGGACATCGTAATGGTTTGATCACTGAAGTCTTGTCCGGCCTGGAAGAAGGCGACACGCTGATCACCCATCCCGATGACGCCATCGACGACGGCGTAGAGGTCCAACCCCGATAGCCTGTATGTCTCACCACGTGGCGAGGCGAAGTGCGTGAGAGGGCCGTCAGGACGAGGCGCAAGCCGGGCGGAGGAAAAAGGCGCAAGCAACATGGCCTTTAAGGTTTTTTCACGAATCACGAGACACGAATCACGAATCACGGCCTTTTAATCGTGTGCTTCGACCGTCGGGTGGTGAGAAAGGCAGGCTGGGAGACCAGGTTCAAGCCGCTGCTTGATGCGACAATCCTTTCACCCTCAGGCCTCCACCCAAAACGGGCTTGACCAAGCCTGGTGGCCATTAGCCTGCGTGGCGCGTACGTAGTAGTAGTCAGCTCTCCCCGCGCGGCCGTAGTCGGTGTGGCGGAAGCGGGCGTTGTAGAGTTCAGGCGTGACAAGCCGGTGCATCAGCACGGACTCGGCCGTGAACGGACCCGTGAACTCGACTTCGCTGTTCTCGGCAAGTTCGCCGAGGGTGCGCTGGAACTGAAGTGGCGCAGGCTTGGTGACAGCAAGGCGGATCACGGCGTCACGGCCACCGATGATCTCAAGCAGCACGGATTTGGTGGGCTTCTCCTCGTAAGCCTGCTTGCGTGACGTAAAGAGCCGCACGCGGCAGGATGACTCCTTGCGTTCCACGATGCGGTCCCGGCGGTCTTCATCGAAGGGTCCGGACTGAAAACACGGCGTCAAGGATGCGATCTTTCCGTTGGTGACCGTGATCGTCGCGTCTCAATCGGCAATGCGCGTCATGTTGAGGTCGCCCCAGGGTCCCCAGCCGAATTCGATCCTCGAGAGAACCCGGCCGGGCCAAGGTCCATCGTCGCGAACGTAGTCTTCAGGGAAGTAGCGGTAGACGACGCGATTGTGCTTGAGAATCTCGATTTTCTCGATTTCGTCCTTTCCTTGGACAGAGATTTCGAACTCGCGCTCCCGCGTGAAAGGGATCTCCGACCCCATCTGTTGATCGTTGAGCGTGGCGAACAGGCGGATGCGGTCGCCGCTGACGGCGATGGTGCGGCGGTTCCAGAGCGCGTCCAGGATCGCTGCTCGCGAAAGCTCCTTGGCCCAGATGCCCGCCAGTCCTTCTCCGTAAGCTCCGGGGTAACCGAGGTGGTCGTCCGAACTGGCGATGACGCCGGGACGGAATCCTCGCTGCAAAGCAGCCTGCAACGTGTTGCGGGTCCAGCGTCCGCCCATGCTGTGGCGGATGTATCGAAACCCTGCGCGGTCGTGCTCCGACAGCCCGTGTTCGGACATGATCTCCATCACCGGACTCACCGAGGGTTCCAGATAGTCCCAATTCGCGCCGCGCCAACCCTGCTTGTACGCCAAGTGATGGGGGACGATCATCGCCTCAGTGCCCTTGACATAGTTCTGCAAGTCACGGACATGGTTGTGATACTTCAACGGAGAGTGATCTCCCGGGTAGTAGAGGCAATAGTCACCGAAAAAGCTCGAATGCCATTCATACGCGAGGATCGAGACAAACTTGCCCTTGCGATTCGATTCTGCGGCGAGCCGCTGTACTTTCGGCCAGTTGTCCTGGAGAACCTTGAAGCCGTTGACCCATTTCATGTGCGCGTCATTCGGCATCTCAGGCATGTCATGCCATTGGGAGTGCGGCGTGAAAGCCAGTACGTCCAGATGCTCTTGCGCGATGTCGTACGTCCGCTCAATCGACCCGCGCGCATATCCGACCGCGTTGTGATTATGAAGATCGCCCCAGAAGAGTTGGTAGTCGTTCATCGCTCCTAGAGTAATGCAACCTTGAGTTGCAGGCCAAGGGTTCTCGATGGCTTGCCGGGCTGGGTTTATTGTCTCGCGGAGAAGCTGGTTTTTGGTTCTCGATACCGCTGCCGGGCAGCCGTCCGCGAGACGAGGCGTCTCAGCTCTCGTGGGGCATGGACAACACCGTGAACACGTCCATACGTCGTTCCACTCCTTCCCGTGGCGAGGACCTTGCCTTTTAGGATCACGGGTTGTTATTGAAACAGTGGGAGTCGAAGGTGAGCTTCGGCTCGTCGGGGAGTGCGGACACGCCGAGGCCGATCGTGAGGCTTTGCGTTATTCACATCTTTGCGCGAAACTGATGGTGCGCCCGAAACGGCTTTTCTTCTTCACAATGCCCATGAGTTCGACGATTCGGTTTACCCTCTTTCTGCTCACCTTTACGGCAGCGGTGCTTTTTCCCGCTGCGATTGCTGCCGACCGCACGCCTGTCTTCCCGCTGCGGCCGCCGCCCCGCAACGACATCATTGTCGAAAACAGGGTCCCGATCCCGATGCGCGACGGCGTCATTCTGTACGCCGATATCTATCGACCGGTCGGTGACGGCAAGCACCCGGTGCTCGTCTCACGAACTCCCTACAGCACCGAGCGTTTCGCGACGGCCTATGCCGCGGCCGTGTTTTTCGCCCGGCGCGGCTACGTCTATGTCTTCCAGGATGTCCGCGGCCGTCACGAATCCGAAGGCGTATGGGACCCCGCTCGCTACGAGTTCGAAGACGGCTACGACACCGTCGAATGGGCCGCAATCCAGCCCTGGTCGAACGGCAAAGTGGGCATGCAAGGCGGGTCCTACCTCGGATCCGACCAATGGCAGGCCGCCAAACTCCAGCCGCCGCACCTCACATCGCTGTTCCCGGATGTCGCCGCCACGAGCTGGTATCACCATGCTTTCACGCTCAATGGCGGCTTCCGGCTCTCACTCGCCTTTGGCTGGGGACCGGTCCGCCAGGAATCGCACGTCATGCAGAACACCGGGCCGCACACGTTGGAAGGCGGACCTGAAAACATCAGCTACGACAAGGTCATCTGGCATCTGCCGCTCATGGAAATGCCTCGACTCGTCGGACGCGACGCCAAATTCTACGAAGACTGGATCGAGCACCCCGACTACGACGACTATTGGAAGGCCGTCAGCGTCGAGGAGCACTTCGACAAGATGCAAGTGCCCGCCTACAACTTCGGCGGCTGGTTCGACATACTGCTCCAGGGGACGCTCAACGGCTACACCGGCCTTCGCAACCACGGCGAAACCGAGGCCGCACGCCGAGGTGCGCGTCTGCAGGTCGGCGCCTGGGGTCATGGCCCATCCCGCAAGCACGGCGACCTCGACTTCGGCCCGACCAACTTCGTGGATGAACTCGCCGTCCAGCTTCGCTGGTACGACTATACGCTGAAGGGCATCGACAATGGCATGGAGTCCGAGCCGCCGGTAGCCCTGTTTCAAATGGGACGTAACCGCTGGCGTTTTCATGATGACTATCCGCTTCCCGAAACCCGATACCGGGAACTCTATTTCCATAGCGGCGGGCAAGCCAACAGCTACCGCGGAGACGGCTCGCTTTCGTGGGACCGACCTGACCAGGAGCCCAGCGATCACTACCGCTACGACCCGAACCACCCCGTCCCGAGTCACGGCGGCGCGAATTGCTGCGGGACCCCCACGCCGATCGGGCCGGTGGACCAGCGCCGCGTCGAGCGGCGCAACGATGTTCTCGTTTACACCAGCGATTTCCTGAAAGAGGAAGTGGATGTCACCGGCCCCGTCAAGGTCGTGCTGTATGCGTCCTCGGATGCCGTCGACACGGACTGGGTGGCGAAACTCGTTGACGTCTATCCCGACGGAAAAGCGTACAACATCGCGGAAGGAATCCTACGAGCGCGCCACCGCGAAGGACAGGACAAGCCGAAGCTGATGGAGCCGGGCACCGTCTATCGTTTCGAAATCGACCTGCTTGGCACCAGCAATGCCTTCCTTCCCGGACATCGCATCCGAGTCGACATTACGAGCAGTCACTTCCCGCAGTTCGACCGTCATCCCAACACCGGAGAGCCGTTTGGGAAGAGCAACAAGGTGAAGGTGGCGCGCCAGACCGTTTATCACAACAGCGCCCAGCCGTCGCACGTCTTGCTGCCGGTCATCCCGTAGCAGCCCGTCGTGAAAGCCATGCGGGCGGCGCTACGAGACCCGGGGCATCCGCGCATTCGAGGAACGCGGCGCCGCTGTGATGCGCGCAGGCGCCCAGAGGGTACCCGTACGCTCCCAGGATGCCGGGCTCTTACAGCGCCCAATAATCGTCCGGTTTGTCGAGCTCGACGTATTGGTCGACGTTTTGCGGCGTGATGAAGTCGAGCTTCATCGGTTGCTCCTTGGGAACCGGTTCTCCCCGGAAGATCCTCACCAACGATTCAACGCAGAGCCTGCCGTGCAGCCGGGGCGGATGTTGGACCGAAAACTTGCCGATGCCCGCCCTGATGAGCTTCAAGCCGCCGTTGTAACCGTCGTTCCAGGTCAAGAAGGGCTTGCCGGCCCTGATGTCGTCGTCCTCGATGCCGGCGGCGCGCAGGGCCTGCACCCCACCGACGGCCATCTCGCCGCCGTCGAAGTGGATCCCGTCCAGGTCCGGATTGGCGGTCACGATGTTCTCCATGACTCGTTGGCCGCTTGCGCGGGACCAGTCGCCGGCTTGGCGGATCGCCTCGACTTCCGGGTGCCGCGCAAGGACCTGGTCATAGCCGGCGTTTCGTTCCACCGCCGGTCCGGCTCCCGGCAGGCCTTCGATGATGGCGATCTTACCGCGTCCGCCGATGAACTCAATCAGCTTTTCGAGGGCGGTGGCGGCCATCCAGGTGTGATCGGTCGAGACGAAGGTCGTGTATTTGTCCGTCGAAACCTTGCGGTCGACAATCACCGTCGGGATGCCGTATCGGGAGCATTCCTCGATGGCCGGATTGCTCACATGGGTGTTCGCCGCCCCGATGATCAGGCCATCGACTCCCTTTGCGAGCAGGTCTTCCAGGTCGGCGACCTGTTTGGCGGGAGAGTCATTCGCGTCGGTGACGAGCAGGTCGATGTTGTCGTAAGCGGCGACGGTCTCTTCGATGGACTCGCGGAGCGCCGTGCGCCAGGTATTGGTTTCCGACGCGTTGCTGAAGCCGATGGTCCAACGCCGGGCGGCGAAGCCTTCCGGGCTGCCCGTCTGGCGGCTGCGGCCGGAAGGAGAACAACCGCCGGCAAGGAACGCGGATGCCATGGATGCAAGAAACGCCCTACGTCCGGAGAGTCGATCCATTTTTTCTGATCCGCCTTGCTCCTATTGTCGCCATTCATTCGGACGGGTGTTTTCCCTATCCCATAACCCGGGTCCATTTGTTCTGCTTTGCATGCATCCGGGTTTTAGCCTGCATTTCTCACCACCCGACGGTCGAAGCACGCGATACGACCGCCAGGACTTCGTTGCGCTTGCTTGCCGTGCTCGACGTACTGTTCAAGTACGCCTGCGCGCGCCAAGCGGCTCGCGCCTCGTCCTGACGGCCCTCTCACGCACTTCGCCTCGCCACGTGGTGAGAAATGCAGGCTACGCCTCCTTGTTTTTGTAGAGAGTGATGGCGGCGAGGATGATGATGCCTTTGGCGAGACCTTGCATGTACGGGGATACATTGAGCAGGTTGAGAACGTTGTTGATCATCGTGATGATCAATGCCCCGAGCAGGCTGCCCCACATCGTCCCCACGCCGCCGAACAGGCTGGTCCCGCCGATAACCACGGCGGCGATCGCATCGAGCTCCAGACCGCGGCCGGCCCAGGGATCGCCGACCGTCACGCGGGCGCTGAAGATGATGCCTCCGAGCGCGGACAGCAGCCCGCTGATCGTGTAGGTAATTACCTTGACGCGATCGACCGCGATACCGGAAAGGCGCGAGGCTTCTTCGTTACCGCCAATGGCGTAGACCTGCCGTCCGTAGGGTGTGTATCGCAGGACGAATGCTCCCAACAGAAACACGAAGAGCATCAGCAAGACCAGCACGGGGATCGGACCGACAGAACCGGACCCCAGCCAGGCATAGACCCCTTGGATGCCGCCAATGGGTTTGCCGCCGGATACGGTGAGTGCTGCGCCGCCGGCGATGGCCATCATCGCCAGGGTGACCACGAAGGGCGCCGCGCCGCGCCAGATGATCATGAAGCCGTTGAACGCGCCGATCGCCGAGCCGAGAGCGAGCGTCGCCAGGAAGACGACGGGCAGGGGCAACCCCTGTCCGTTGTCGAACAACATGGCGGCGGCCACGCTTGTGAAGCTCAGCACCATGCCCACGGAAAGGTCGATGCCGGCGGTCAGAATGACGAAGGTCATGCCCACCGTGACCACGCCGAGCATCGCGGTTTGCCGCATCACGTTGGTGACGTTGCGCTGCGTCAGGAAGGTGGGCGAGAGCAGGCTCCCAACGAGTGCAATCGCCAGGAAGGCGATGATGGCTCCCGCGCCGGGGCCGAGACGTTGGAGCGCTTCTTTACTGCGCAGTCGCCAGTTGTTTTTCCTTCGCGAGGTGCGGGGCATGCCGGATAAGAACCCGATTATAGAAGGGCGTACGGGATTTTTTCTCCGCCCCGGCCGACTGGGGAGCCCGTGATCAACACGCTGGTTCATTTCGGCTACTCTTTTTCGAAGAAGTTGCCTTGTTGTGGCCGGTCTGTTCTCTCTTGGGCGTAGGAGAAAGGGCGGAACTGATTGGGAGGGAAGAAGGCCAAAAGGAGGATCCGGCTGGAAAGTGGAGCGCCGGTGGTCATTTGGGGACTTGACCAGTCTGAAGCCAAAGACCATATTGGTTTTATGACTACGGTGTCGATTTCCGAGTTGAAGGCGAATCTCTCGCGCTACGTCCGGGAGGTCCGCCGGGGAGGCGAGGTTCAGGTGCTCGATCGCGGCGCGCCGGTCGCAAGGCTTGTTCCACCAGCCGCCGAGGACAACCGGGGAGTCCGGGACCGGCTGATCAGACAAGGCCTGCTGAGGCCGGGCAAGGGCGCCGCCGGCGCTATTCTGAACGAGCCTCTGCTGGAGCTCCCGGTGAGCCTTTCCGATGCGTTGGCCGAGGATCGGGACGACCGGCTGTGAGGTATTGGGACTCTTCTGCGCTGGTTCCTCTGGTCGTTGTCGAACCGGCAAGCAGCTTGGCGCGGCGTTGTTGGTGCAGGAGCAATTGGCAGGGCCGCTCACGTTTGTCTGCCTGGACCAGCGGGTATCAGCAGCGGCCGAGCTTGAGGGTCTTCACGTACTCCCATAAGGCCGTTTCCCCTACTCTGATGCTGGCGACCACCTGCCGATCGGCGAATCGCAAGATCTGCTCTTTTTCCTCGTAATCGCCATCAAGGAGGGGGCCGAGTTCGACAACGTGGCTCCAGGCCCGAACGAGCGGTGAAGGGAACCGTGCTGCATGAAGAAAGGGCCGACCCGTTGAGGGCCGGCCCTTTGCGGAGCCATTAAGGCTCCGGTTGGATGTTGTGAAACGGGCTAGAAGTGGAGCTTCAGCCCGAACTGGATAATCCGCATATTCGAACGCGTGCTGCGAATCTCGCCGTTGCGAGCCCCGTCAGGAACGAGACTCTGGCCCGAGAACGAAATATTGCCCGGGGCGCCGAACCACGGCGAATTGGTCGCGTTGAAGAACTCCGAGCGGAACTGGATGCGGAAGCGCTCGCCGATCGGGATGTTCTTGAAGAACCCGAAATCGAGTTGCCCCTGCGCCGGCGTCGTGAGCACAGCGTAACCCAAGTCGCCATAGTGACAGTGGGTCGACACGATCTCCGGAATGTTGCACGTCACCCGTTGGAAAGCCTGCGTGTTGTACCACAGTTTCCTGGTGGGGTTCGAAATCTTCCAGTCCCCAGTCAGGTCCGGCCGGATCGAAGTGCTGTCCGCAAGGTTCAGATCCCTGAAGTTGTTCGTGATGTTCATCGGGAATCCCGAACGGAACGACAGGATACCGTTGTTCTGCCAACCGCCCAGGATGTACTTCAACGGTCCGTTGAGGTTCCGTCCCGGCATATCCCAGACCCAGTGCGAGACCAACATGTGCTGCTGGTCGAAACGCAGGCGACCCCTCGTCGAAGAGCGGTCGAGGCGGGAGTTCTGATGGTAGGCGTGCTGGTTGCCTCCGGCTTCGCCGTTACCCAGCGTCTTGCTCCAGGTGTAGGACATGCCGAAGGTCACACCCGACGAATACCGCTTTTCGAGTTTGGCCTGGAAGCCGTGGTGATTGGTGTCGCCGTAGCTGTCGAGATAGCGGATATTGGCGACTCCCTGCACCCCCAGCGACGGGGTCGACTCGTCGAAGAACCGCGGGAACGGCCGGTTCGCCTGGACATTGGTATCCGGGGAGGGAAGCGGGTTGTTCCAGTTCCAGAAACTGTTCGCGACGTGGGTGCTCTTGCTGCCCACATAGCCAACCGTCAGGGCTGTGTTCCAACCCAGGTCCCGTTGTACGTCCATGCTCCACCGCCAGGTGTCGCCGTCCTTGTAATCGGGTTTGACATGATAGGTGCGGACCGGCTTCACTGTTGCCGTACCGCCGCCCTGCTCAGCGAAGGGATCGTTGAGCGAGATGAGGGGCGCTCCCGGCCGGAGCATCCTCGTATCGGATCGATACGATTCACCGTCAAGCCCCGTGACCATCAGGGACCGGTTGAAGTCGGTCACCTGCTGGAACTCGAGGGAGCCCGACTTGGGCGGCATCAGGTTGAGGATCGTGAAGTTGTTCTGGTGCATCAGGTTGGCATACCAACCGGCGCCGGCGCGAAGCACCCAGCCGTTCGCCGGCCGGAAGGCGACGCCAAACCGCGGCATGAAGAACTTGATGTCCTGCTTCCAGAGCTTCACTCCACCGCGCTCATCGACGTAGGTGGGGCCAGCCGTCACGACCCTTTCCCCCGTTGCCGGATCGGTGTAGCCCTGGCCGTTGAATCCATCCCTGCCTGCGGGGTGGTCTTCGCCCGGGAAGTTGATGGTTCGCCACAGACCCGCGATATCGCGCGGATTGCCGAGATACTCGAAGCGCAGGCCCATGTTCAAGGTGAGCCTGGAATTCACTTTCCAGTCGTCGTGGACATAGTAACCCTGGCGAATCGCCCGCACGAACGTGAACGGCACGCCCTCCGCGGAAAGCGTTGAGGTCGGCAGTCCCAGCAGGAACGAAGAGAAGCCGTGTCCGCTCTCGCGGGCGCCCATCGTAATCCGGCCGGTCGCGAAGTTGGCCGCGGCGCGCTCGATCGAAACGCGGTACATCTCGCCGCCGAACTTGAGGTTATGGCTGCCCTTGATGATCGAGACATGGTCACCGGCCTGCAGACTGTCCATCTTGTTCGTGATGCTGTTGTCACGCATACCGGGAATCCCGGCGCCATACGTCTGAACGACGCCCTGCTCGAAGGGCGTCAGCGTGCGGTTGCCGTCGCCGAAGACGCGGTACCTGCCGATGCCGAAATCATCCATGTTGAAGCCTTCATCGTTGGTACGCGGGTTCACCAGGTCGTTGTTCGAGAAGCTGAAGCCGAAGCGCAGCTCGTTGATCATGTTCTGGTTGAAGGTGTGGATCCACTGCGTCGCCAGGTTCTGGGCATCGATGACCCAGTCGTTGGAGAAGTTGGGATTGATGGTCGGGCCCGGACGGAAGGAGTCGTCCCACGCCAGCCGCCCAAAAACACGATCGGCGTCGCTGAAGTGGTGATCGATCCGGCCGTAGTACTGCGTCGAGTCCACCAGGTTCACGATCGCCTTGCGCACGGTCGGCGCCAGCGGATCGCCCAGCGCATCACGGAAGTCCGCTGTCGGAACGAGCTGCGGCAGGAAGTTGTTGACCACGCCCGGGTGCAGCCGGTCCTGCGGGATGACGTTGTTCGGGAAGGGATCGCCCGTAAAGGCATCGTAGATGACGAGGGGACGACGGAAGAGCCTGCCCGTTTCCGGGTTCATCGTTCCGGTCAGCAGCTCGCTGAAGTCTCCGCCGCGCATCTCATCCAGCGGGAACCAGGCCTCCGAGACACCCGTTCTGCGGTCCTGACGGCTTTCGATGTCGGCCATGAAGAACGTCTTGTTCTTCTTGATCGGGCCGCTGACAACGAAGCCGAACTGGTTGCGGATGTTCTTGTTCTTCTCGCGCTGCTGGTCGGCCGGCCGCTCGAAGTTCAAGAAGTACGGGTCGGCGTCGAGCGCTTCGTTGCGCAGGAACTCGAACAGCGTGCCGTGCAGCTCGTTCGTCCCGCTCTTCATCGTGATGTTCGTCACGGCGCCGCCCCCGAAGCCCACTTCGGCGTTGTAGGCGCTGGTCGTGATCTTGAACTCCTCGATGGCCTCGATCGACGGAACGAAGGGCGTGATGTGAATGCGCGGGTCCTTGGCGTCCACGCCGTCGAGACTGACGACCTGGTGGATCTCGCGGACGCCGTTGGCGCTCACCGAGTAGCTCGCGCCGGGGACCGGGAAGCCGCCTTCACCGGTGGCCATACCCGAGCGTTGTCCATACTGCACGCCCGGCACCAACACCGCCAATTGCACGATGTTGCGGCCGTTCAGCGGCAGCTCGACGATGCGCCGGTTCTCGACCACAGCGCCGACGGTCGCATTCTCCGTCTGCAGCGTGACGGCGGCGGCCGACACTTCGACGGTCTCGGTAACGTCACCGATCTCGAGCGTAAAGTCGACGCGCACCTGGTCGCCGGTCCCTACGCGCTGGTTGGACGTGGTGTTGGTCTTGAAGCCTTCCAACTGACACGTGACGTCATAGTTGCCGACGGGAACCAACGCAAACGTGTAGTTCCCGGTCTCGTTGGATTGCACCGACTGCGACACACCGGTATCGAGGTTCATGTAGCTTACCGTCGCACCAGGGATCACGGCGCCGGTCGCATCGCTTACCAGACCCTGAATGGTCTGGGTAATCGACTGCGCCTTGAGCGCAGGAGTGTGGATAAACAGGGAGACTGCCAGAACAACGAGCAGCCACCCCCATCGTCTGTTTCTTGTCATAGAAACTTCGTTTCTCCGTTTTTTGGGTAAAAGCTTTGTGCTGTTTCGATCGAACAAGAAGGGCAATACCCACTCCACACGCGGTCAACAAAGCAACCGCGAGCCGAGCGTGAACGGTAGGACGCCTGCGCGACACCGCATTGCCGGCCTCAACTTCGAGTTCCGAACTGTGGCCCCGCTCAAACCTCAAACCACCCCGCCCAGACCCTATCACGACCCATCAAACGATGTCAAGCGGTTATGCGGGGTTGTCATCGCGATTCAGAACCTAGCCTGTATTTCTCACCACCCGACGGTCGAAGCACGCGATAAAAGGCCGTGATTCGTGAAAACCATGGGAGGGGGCCTGGTTCGCTCCAGAAGAAATGTCTGACGGCCAGTGAACCGGAAAAGCCGTGTTTCGTAATCCGAAGGGTGAAGGAGGCGATTGGGCAAGTACGCCTGCGCGCGCCAAGCGGCTCGCGCCTTTTTCCTCCGCCCGGCTTGCGCCTCGTCCTGACGGCCCTCTCACGCACTTCGCCTCGCCGCGTGATGAGAAATGCAGGCCAGCCTCAAAAACAGAACGGGCCGGCCCGAGGGCCGGCCCGTTGGTTAAGGTTTGGAAACGTCTAGAAGAAGAGCTTCAGCGCGAATTGCTGAATCCTCATGGGCGTCCGGATGCCCCGGATCTCACCGTTGCGCGTACCGTCCGGCACGAGCACGTCCGCGCTGGAGAACCCGATACCTCCGGGCGCGCCGAAGTACGGCGTGTTCGCGGCGTTGAACAGCTCCCAGCGGAACTGGAGCCTCACGTTCTCGGTGATCGGGAAGTTCTTGAAGAGCCCGAAGTCCAGGTTCACCTGCCCCGGCGAATCGAGAATGTTGTAACCGGCGTCTCCGAAGTGGCAGCGGTCGGCCACCAGCTCCGGGACATCGCAGGTCACCCGCAGGAACGCCTTGGGGTCATACCACAGCTTCCGCGTGGCATTGCTGAGCGCTCCGTCGGCAACCCGGTCAGGACGGATATTCGAGTCGGAAACGTTCAGGTCTCCCCTGGGGTTCACGATGGTGAACGGGAAGCCAGAACGCATCGAGAGGATGCCGTTCGACTGCCAGCCGCCGATGATGTGCTTCAACGGCCCGGAGAGGTTCTGCCCCGGCATTTCCCAGACGAAGTGGCTGACGAGGTTGTGCCGCTGGTCGAACCGGAAGCGGCCGCGGTCGCAGCTCAGGCAGTTGCGCGGGTTCTGGAACTGGGCGCCCTGCTGGCCGCCGTTCTCCCCGTCGCCGTGCGACTTGCTGAAGGTGTACGCCACGCCGAACGCCAACCCATTGGAATAGCGCTTGTCCAGCTTCATCTGCAGACCGTGATGGAACGTGTTCGCGAAGCTGTCCAGATAGCGGATCACCGCCAGGCTCTGCACGCCCAGCTCCGGCGTCGCCGGATCGTACACGCGTTGCCAGGGCCGGTTTCTCTGAATGTTGTTATCCGGAGAGGGCAAGGGACTGTTCCAGTTCCGAACGCTGTTCCCCGCGTGGGACCCCTTGCTGCCGACATAGCCGACCGTCAAGGACGTCTCGAAGGGAAGTTCCCTCTGGATGTCGAAGCTCCACTTCACCACGTTGCCCGTCTTCTGATCGGAGGGCACCGTCAAGGTGTTGATGTTGCGCGGCGAGGCGGCGGCTCCCACGTCCTGAAGGAAGGGGTCGTTCAAGGTGATGATCGGATTACCGGGACGGAACATGCGCAAGGTGCGGTTGACCGGCCCACTTACGCCGGGAACCGTGATGGAGCCGGCAGCGTCGGTGACGGCCTCGAAGTTGTTCGAGCCCGACAGCGGCGGGTTGAGGTTCAGGATCGTCCAGGTGTTCATATGGTCGATGTTGCTGAAGTAGCCTCCACCGATGCGAACCACCCAACCTTCAGACGGACGGTAGGCGATCCCCAACCGGGGCTGGTAGAAGATTCCCTGCTGCTTCCACAGGTTGACCTTGCCTTCCGGCACGTTGACCGGCTCCGGGAAGAAGGTCGGAATCTGCTGTCCGGTTTCGGGATCCGTGAAGTACGGTCCGCGGTTATACGTCTCACCCGGGAAGGCGACGACCCGCTGCAGGCCGAGGGCATCCTGGGAGTTGCCGACATACTCGAGCCGCAACCCCAGGTTCAACGTCAACTTCGACGTGGCTTTCCAGTCGTCGTTGAAGTAGTAGGCCTGGCGTCCGGCCCGCGGCACCGTGCGCGGCCAGCCTTCGGCCGTTTCCGTCCGGTGAGGCAGGCCCAGCAGGAACGAGGCAAACCCGTCGCCGCTCTGAGCCGCGTTGAAGGTGTAACGGCCCGTCGGCAGGTTGGCCGCGGCGCGATCCATAGTCACGTAGTAGTACTCACCACCGATCTTCAGGTTGTGACTGCCTCGAATGAGAGACAGGTGGTCGGCGAACTGGTAGGTATCCAACTGGTTGAGGTTGCCGTTGACCGACCACGGGAAGCGCGCGCCGCTGATATGCGGCGGCCCCGTCTCGAGGGGAGTCAGCTTGCGGTTGTTGTCGCCCGCCACCCGGATCAGGCCGATGCCGAGGCTGTCGGGGTCGAAATCCGTATTCGTGAAGTAGTGGAAGGGATTGGTTCCGGCGAGGTTGAACCCGAAACGGAACTCGTTGATCGCATTCTGGTTGAAGGTGTGGATCCACTGCGTCGCCAGGTTATAGACGTCGTTCGAGTCGATCCGCGACCTCTTGGGGTTGATGTTGTTCAACGCACGCTCACCCGAAGCAAGCTGGTAACGGCCAAAGATGCGGTCCGAATCGCTGAAATGGTGGTCGACCCGGCCGTAGTACTGGTCGAGGTTGATCGGCCGAACGACGTTCTCGCGGCAGGTGAAATCGAGCGGGTCCTCCTGCTGGAAGCAGGGCGCCGGAAGAAGCTCGCTCATGGTGGTTTGCGAGCCCGGATGGAGCCTGGAAGCAGGAATCATGTTGTTCATGAACGGCTCGCCGGTGAAGGCGTCGTAGAGGATGATGGGGTCCCGCATGCGTCCTCCCGCACGGGGCGTCGGCATGGCGAAACGCGAGTAGTCGCCGCTCTTGAAGGTGGAGTCCGGGAACCAGGCGGTCTGGATGGAGGAAGTCCGCTCGCGGCGGCCCTCCCAGTTGAACGCCCAGAACGTCTTGTTCTTGACGATCGGGCCGCTCAAGACCGCTCCGTACTGGTTGCGCCGGAGCTGCTGCTTGGGACGGCGCGCTTCGCCCGCCGCCAACTCGAAGTTCAAGAAGTAATGCTCGGCATCGAGCGCTTCGTTGCGGAGAAA
Source organism: Bryobacterales bacterium (assembly GCA_028819575.1). Taxonomy (GTDB): domain Bacteria; phylum Acidobacteriota; class Terriglobia; order Bryobacterales; family UBA6623; genus JAPPLB01. The sequence continues at coordinate 31,151 of JAPPLB010000101.1, forward strand.
CTCGAACAGCGTGCCGTGAAGCTCGTTGGTGCCGCTCTTCATCGTGATCGAAGTCACGGCTCCGCCGCCGAACCCGACTTCGGCCGAATAGGCGTTGGTCTGGATCTTGAACTCCTCGATCGCCTCGATCGAAGGCACGAAGTTGGTGATATGGATGCGGGGATCCTTGGCGTCCACGCCGTCGAGCGAGACCACCTGGTGAATCTCGCGCTGACCGTTGGCGCTGACGGAGTAGCCGGCGCCCGGAATCGGGAACCCGCCCTGGCCGTCGTTCATGCCGGTGCGCTGGCCGTACTGTACGCCCGGGACCATCACGGCGAGCTGCACGATGTTGCGGCCGTTGAGCGGCAGCTCGGTCACGCGCTTGTTCTCGACCACGCCGCCAACCACGGCATTCTCGGTGTTCAGCGTGATGGCGGCGGCGGAAACTTCCACCGTCTCCGTCACGTCACCGATTTCGAGTGAAAAGTCGATACGAACCTGGGCGCCCGTTTCCACGCGCTGGTTCGTGACGTTGTCCGTCTTGAATCCTTCCAACTGACAGGAAAGGTCGTAGTTGCCGACCGGGACTTGCGGGTACGAATAGTTCCCCGTTTCGTTCGTCTGGATGGTGCTGGTTACGCCCGTATCGCGGTTCGTGAGAGTAACCGCCGCGCCCGGAATCACGGCGCCGGTGGCGTCCGTCACCAGACCCTGAATGGTCTGCGTGATCGCCTGGCCGCTGAGATTCGGGGCAAGCAATCCCGCTACGAGAAGAACCGCCGCCAACAACAGCGGCAGTCTCCTTAGTGTTTTTCCTTCCATAAGGCTTTCTTGTTCCTTCACTGTGACGAAGGGAATGCCAACCACGATCATGACCACACGCTCGCGGCGCCCCTTCAAAAAGTCTTCGGTTTGAATGGTTTGAACAGAAAGGAGATCACCCACAGACTGCTATGTGCAGATGGCTCCGGTAATTGGCGTATCACTCTCCGCTGCCCCCCCAAGGAGCAACGGCAGAACTGGATAAACCCCCACGGCGGAACACTTTCTCCACCGATATATTCACTGTAGCCCTACGGTTCCCTGGCTGTCAACTCTTCGCAGAGGAGTACATGTTCGTCGGATCACATTTGCACGGTTGCGGATTCGGAGGTCTGCACGGCCTTGCGATCATGTAATTCGATTCAGTGCTCGCAGGTGCAGGTCGTGGCCGTCTTCTCCTGCTCTCTGCGGCTTCGCAGACCGGGTGAAGAACTGCATGCGGGTCCGTCGCCGGAGCTGTCAGGACAACCGTTCGAGGCATGATTCGCATACCGGCAGTTTTTGGTTTTTGTTTTCCTCCGTCCACGCACGGATCATTCCAGCAAGAAACATGTGGACCGGCGTCAATGCCACTTGATCAGGAGGATGTTTCACATCAGAATCCGGAGTGATTCCGCTCCCCGGCAGCGCCATGCGGCTTGAAACGCGGTCCGGCCCCTGCGGCGAAGAGCACATCCGTCTGCTTGATCAGCTTGTCCCAGACGGAGGCGGGCGACGGGGAGAAGACCAGATCGGCGTCCCCCGCCGTCACGTGCCAGTCCTGGCGCTCCAACTCGTGGTCGAGCTGCCCCGGCGCCCAGCCCGAGTAGCCGACGTAACTGCGGAAGTTGCCGGAGTCCTTCGCGACCAGGCGATCCAGAACGTCGCGGTCCGGACTGACGTATATATCCGCGAAGATGTGCTCGGCCCCTTCCGGCCCGGTCTCCGCCCGGAGCAGCAGCATGATTCCGTCTTGAGCCACGGGACCAGCGCAGAAGCGGCCGCGAACGACCCATCACATCTTTTTACCGCGGCTCTCGATCTGAGCTGCACGATCTTTGCGGGAAAGAGGCTGACTGAGAGGGTGTCGAGTTGCACAGCTTGGCCTGAGGCGTTGGCCGGGAGTGCGCTGTGGCCGACCACCCTTGGCGCCGCTGCCCGGAGGTGGAAAAAACGGCGCGACGACGACGATTCTCTCTCAACCAACAAGGGGACATTTCTATTGCCTCTTGACATGCCACCTCTACATGCCGGCGCAGGCGTTTTTTTGACATCCGCGCAATGGCGAGTTTATAGTGAATTTATTCGCCCCCTGGCAGTACGCCTTGCTTCCGTCCCGAACTCAGGGGCGGTGATCGTGAGCGAGGCCGATCCCTGGGGGCTTTTCGTTTGCGCACCGGGAGTGACTCGCTGTGACCACGGCTGCAATCCTCATTGACGGCGGCTACTTCCTGAAACGCTTGCCGGTTGTGCGGTCGGATGTCGATGTTACCGATGCCGACGCGGTCGCCCGATCAGTGAACCAACTGGTTCGAGGCCACTTGAACCAGTTGAACGAGGTGCACCAAGTTCCGAATGCTCTTCAACTCCTGTACCGCACCTTCTACTACGACGCTCGACCTTACGACAGGAAGGCGCACACGCCCGTTGGCAACCGCGCAATCGACTATGCCAAAACACCCCAGGCGCTCTTTCGAAAGAAATTCTTCGATGTCCTGCGCGGCTATCCCAATCTTGCCTTGCGTCTGGGCGAGGTTCGCAAGGACGGCGACCGATCCTGGATTCTGAAAGCGCAGACGCAGAAGAAGCTTCTGACCGGCCGTCTTGCGGTCAAAGACCTTACCGATGACGACTTCGCGCCTGCCTTGCGACAGAAAGGGGTCGATATGCGAATCGGGCTCGATATCGCATCGATCACGCTGAGACGTCAGGCAGAAATCATCGTTCTCGTTTCCGGCGATGCGGATTTCGTTCCGGCGGCAAAACTCGCACGACGGGAAGGCGTGCAGTTCGTGCTTGATCCACTCTGGCAGGCCATCCCTCCTGATCTTTATGAGCATATTGACGGTTTGAGGAGCGGTTTCTACAGGCCGCGGCGCGATATCGCACAGCCAGCGCAGCCCTGAATCCCGAGTTGGCCGCGACGGACCTGTCGTCTGGCTTTGTTCGTTCGACAAGGTTCACCTTCGAGTCAAGTTCACGCGGTGATCCGTGGTCCTGCTTGTCGGTCTGAACATAAGAGGCGGAGCCTCGCCAGGAAGTGACGACGGACGATGACCTGTTCCGGGGTGCGAGTCACAGCTTGAAGCGCCCGTTCTGAACCTGCGGCGGTGGGCAACAATCGGCCATCAGCGATCCGTCCCTGTCCGAAGCGCGACCCGTAAAACCATCTCTAACGAGACGGTCGTTGTTCACGGTTGCAGCGAGTGCTGTCCGAAATGCTTGGGCGGGCAAATCCGTGCAACCCGTCATGTTCCCGCTTGCTGGCCTCGCGGCACGGCGTGAAACGCGGTCCGGCCCCTGCGGCGAAGAGCACATCCGTCTGCTTGATCAGCTTGTCCCAGACGGAGGCGGGCGACGGGGAGAAGACCAGATCGGCGTCCCCCGCCGTCACGTGCCAGTCCTGGCGCTCCAACTCGTGGTCGAGCTGCCCCGGCGCCCAGCCCGAGTAGCCGACGTAACTGCGGAAGTTGCCGGAGTCCTTCGCGACCAGGCGATCCAGAACGTCGCGGTCCGGACTGACGTATATATCCGCGAAGATGTGCTCGGCCCCTTCCGGCTCGTTCTCCGCGCGGAGCAGCAGCATGATCCCGTCTTGAGCCACGGGACCGCCGATGTATACGATATCGCCGCGGTGCTCGAGTTGATCGGCTTCGGGAAGCAGCTCCGCCAGCTTGACGCCGGAAGGCTGGTTGACGATCAAACCCATAGCGCCCTTGGCACCATAGCTAACGAGAAGGATGACCGACTTGACGAAGCGGGGGTCCCGCATCCCCCGCTTCGCCACCAGAAAACGTCCGGCGGCGGGCTTCATTCGAGGGACGTTCTGCGCGGCGATGGGACGGAAGGCGAACATGGAAACCGCCAGCCAAGAGAGCAAAACAAGGGCTGTCAGAGATGCGGGCTTGTGTCGAACCACCGACGACTCCCATGCGGGCAGGCCGGGGATGACCGCCCCGCTGCCCGCCAGTGATTATAGGGAAACTCCCTGGCGTGGAGAAAGGCCGTGTTTCGTGATTCGTGAAAAGCTGAAAAGCAGTGGCTAGTGGTTAGTGGCTAGTGAAAGCATGGAAAGCGCTGATTCGTGACCCGCACGGACTTTGCCTCGCTTCGCAGCTCTTCTTACGTCACGTTTGAACTGCGTGGATCGAACCGGAGTCAGCATGTCAGACGCCGAGATCCTGGAACAGTTCCTCGGCGTTGCTGAAGCGTTTCCCCTTGCCCTCGTCCAGTTCCTGCATTGCCTTGACCGTGGTGGCATTCGGCACCTGGACGGTAAATGGCAGTCGTTTCTCCTCCGCCACTCGCAGCAACAGCAGACGAATGGCATCGGATACCGACAAGCCCATGGCTTGGAGCGCTTCAGTAGCTTGTGCTTTAGTGTCGCTATCGATCCGAGCGCGAACGACAGTATCAGCAGCCATCTGGGGACCTCCCTATATGTGGCTCTATTGTAGCTACATAAAGGCGTGTTTCGTGATTCGTGTCTCGTGAAAACCTTAAAAGCAGTGGCTAGTGGCTAGTGAAAGCATGGAAAGCCCTGATTCGTGGCCCGCACGGACTGTGCCTCACCGCGTCGCTGTCCTCAGGTTGCGCCGGCCGAGGCGAAAAATACTGAAAGATTTCAGTACCAAAAACCCCGTGATTCGCGAAAAGCATGGGCGGGAGCCTGGTTCGCGCCCGAAGAGCGGATCATACAAGAGGGACACATCCGGGCCGGTGTCAACGCCTTTTGGTCAGCGGGGCGGATGGACCGGGACGGGCACCCATCGCGACCGCAGCGCGGCGTCGATGACTTCCATCGTTCTCAAGCCGTCGTTGTGATTGACCGAGAAGGGCTCTCCCTTCCGGCACTGCTCGATGAAGTGAGCGAGCTCGGCGCGGTAGGCCGGGCCGAAGCGGTCGACGAACTCGGGGACCGGGCGCCCGTAGTCACGCATGGTGAACGTCCTGCGGTCGATCGGCTGGGCGCGCCCGTAGGTCTCGACGACGACTTCCAGCGGTTTTTGCTCGAAGCGGCCGACGTGGATGTGGCCCTTCTCGCCGAAGATCCAGGTCTCGACGCGGTAGCCGGAGACGTGATTCCGGCTGACCTCGATCTGCGCGATCATGCGGTCGTCGAACCAGAGGCGAATATAGCCGTCGTCGAAGTCCTCCCTGACCGGAGAGAACGCTTGGCTGTAGATCAGCGATCCCATGCTGCCCGCCGCAATGGGGCGCTTGCCGGTCATCCACAGGATTTCGTCCACGTTGTGTACGGACATGTCGACGAGCAGGCCGCCGCTGCGATACTCCGCGTGCGGAGGGCCGGAGTCCTCCAGGGCGGAGACGATCTTGAAGGCGCGGCCGATCGTTCCGGCTTCGAGAAGCTGCTTGGCGTACTGAAGCGGGGCGTCGAAGCGCCGCTGAAACGCCAGCATGATCGACTGGGGGTGGTTCGCGTTCAGCCAGGCGACGAACTCGCGGTCCTGCTGCAGCGAGTCGGTCAAGGGTTTTTCCAGCAGCACACGCTGTCCGGCTCCGGCAAGCGCTCCGGCGGTGTCGCGGTGCGTTTCCGTGGGCGTACAGACGAAGCTGACGTCGCTGCAATCGGCGGCGATCAGATCCTCTACGGTCCCGAAGATCCGGATATCGGCGCCGCCGTCCGCGCTGAACTCCGCGGCGAGAGCCTCGGCCCGCTCGCGGTCGTTGTCGACCAGCGCTGTCAGTTCGCACAGGCCCGGCTTGGCGGAAGCGAATTCATGGACATGCTGCGCGTGAATACGGCCGATGCGGCCCAGCCCAATGGCGGCCATGCGAAGAGCGTCTGCCATAGCTCTTTCACTCTCCTTGAGTAGCCGGAAATCCAGCCTCGGGACGTAACGGCCGGCTGCAGAGAGGCCGTGACCGCGAAAGACGATAGTACCCTAACGGGGACACGGCCTGTTAGCCTGCATGTCTCACCACCCGACGGTCGAAGCACGCGGTATGACCGCCAGGACTTCGTTGCGCTTGCTTGCCGTGCTCAACGTACTGTTCAAGTACGCCTGCGCGCGCCAAGCGGCTCGCGCCTCGTCCTGACGGCCCTCTCACGCACTTCGCCTCGCCGCGTGGTGAGACATGCAGGCTAGCCGGCCGCTACACCATGGCGACCTACGCAATCGGTGACATACAAGGCTGCTATCTCACGTTCCGCAAGCTCCTCGAAAAAATCGAGTTCGACCCGGTCGAAGACCGCCTTTGGCTTGCGGGCGACCTTGTCAACCGCGGGCCTCGGTCGCTCGAAACACTGCGCTGGGCCTACCGGAATCGCGATTCGATCCAGGTCGTGCTCGGCAACCACGATTTGAAGCTGCTCGCCGTTGCCGCCGGAGCATCATCGCCGAGTCCGCAGGACACGCTGGACGAACTGCTCGCGGCGCCGGACCGGACCGAGCTGTTGGATTGGCTGCGCCGCCGGCCGTTGTTGGTCGAGGAGGGTCCGCTCGTCCTGGTGCATGCCGGCCTGCTTCCCTCCTGGCCGCTTGCCGAGGCTCGGGGCTACGCCCGCGAGGCCGAGGCGGCTTTGCAGGATCCCGGCTACGCGCGGCTGCTGCAGGAGGCTATTGCCCGCAGGGTCGATTGGCGGAACGATCTCACGGGGGCGGTACGCTGGCGCGGCTTGACGGACATCTTCACCCGCATGCGGATGTGCACCCGGGACGGCCGGCCGTCTTACCGCCACAACGGTCCGCCGGAAGAGGCTCCTGGGGAAGTGCCCTGGTTCGCCTTGCCGGCTGCGGACCGGGGTTCGTACACCATTGTCTTCGGTCACTGGGCGGCTTTGGGCCTCTACATTCGACCCGGCATCATCGGGATCGACACCGGATGCGTCTGGGGCGGAACGTTGACGGCGGTGCGCCTGCCCGACCTCACGGTGTTTCAGGAGCCTTATGTCGACTAGTCAACCGGCCCCGAAAGGAGCGGTGTTATGGTGCGGGGTAGCAGGTTGCGCCATGTTGCGCCTTTGCGCATTGCTGCTGCTGCCGCCGCTAGCGGTCTTGGCCGACACGGCCGTGGAAGTGTTGACACCGCGCTTCCGGGTCGTTACGCGGATGTCCGCCGAAACGGCGCTTCAGGCGGCTGACCATCTCGAGAGGGCGTACGCATCTCTGCAAGCCCTGGGCGTGCGCCCACCGGTGTTCGGCTACGAACCCATCCCGGTCCTGCTGGTTCCCGATCAAGAGCGCCTGGAAACGCTGTTTCCCTCCGCCATTGCCATTCACGGTTCCGCTCGCGGGTTCTTTCTGACGGGAGGCGACCGCGACTACATCATCCTTGCCTGGGACCCGCCCGAAACGGCTCGCGCGGCTTTGGCGCACGAGTACGTGCATTGGCTCTTCCGCGATCAGAGCAGGCCGCTTTGGCACCGCGAAGGCCTGGCCGAGTACCTCTCCCGCTCGATCCCGCTGAATGACGGCGCGTCCTTCGGCGCACCCGTACCCGTCTTCCTGCAAGAGCTGCAGAACGAAGACTGGATTCCGCTTCCCAGGCTCCTTGCTGCGAACCATCAGGCCGAGATGGTTTCGCGTCCGACGTTCTATGCGCAGTGCTGGTTGATCGTGCACCGTCACGCGGCGATCGTCGGCGCCGGCGAGGCGTGGCGCTACGAGAACCTCGAGCGGCGGCTTTCGAGCGAAGACCTTGCGGACTGGGAGGCGCGGCTGAGGGCGCACTTCGAAGACTTGCTCTCGCAACCGCCGCCGCCGACCACGGCAGGCTTCGAGACGTTGGATCGCGCTTCTTTCGCAATGCGTCCGCTCGCCGAGTGGGAATGGCCTGTGCATGTAGCCGATGTTCGGCGAGTTTTTTCTCCGCCCCCGAGCGGAGCAACCAAGCGGGAAACATCCGGACCGGCGTCAACAGCGCTTGACCGGGAGGATTTCACATCAGAACCGCGGGCCTGGGAAATGGCGGAAGCCGAACTGCGGCGTCTTGAAGATGCCTACCCGGAGCGTCCCGAGCCCAGTGAGATTCTCGGGGCGCTCCAAATGGACCGCTACGACTACGCCGACGCGGAGCGGACACTCGCCCGGGCCGTCGCCAATGGGTCGAGCAACCCGCGCACCCATCACCGCTACGCCCTGCTGTTGTTGAGGCCGGTCGAAGGAAAACAGGACGCTCAGCGGCGCAGAGCGGCGCTCGCGCTTCAGCATGCGGACCAAGCTCTCACCCGGCAACCGGGAGAGCCTTCCTATCTGTTGACGCGCGCGCAGGCTTTGGGCCTGCTCGGTGAATGGGCTGCGGCGGCGGACGGGTTGGCGGGCCTTGCCTTGCATCCCGAGTGGCGAGAACGCGCCGACAAGGAATTCGAAGTGCTGGCGCTTCGGCGACGACAGCACGCGATGAGTGTCCCGCAACCCCGCATCGACCCTGCTGAACCGGGCCTGGAGCCGGGGTTTCTGAAAACGGAGCCGCCCCTCCTTGCACGACCGCTTCCGGTCGTCAGGAAAGAGACGTGGCCGCCGCCGGGCACCGTTCTGCTGTACGGCCACATCGTCAAAGTCGAGTGCGGCGCCGGCGAGAAACTGGTGACGGTGAAAACTCCTCGCTGGAATATGCGGCTCCGGGAACGGGCGGACGCGCCGGCTGCTTTGCATGACGCTCCGAAGGGTTGGCGATCGCTGCCCTGCGATGCCCGAGGATGGGAAGTGAACGTCGTCTACAGGCCGATCCGCGATGACCGCAGCGTGCGTGGCGAGTTGGTGGCGGTCGTTTTCTGAAACGGCGCTCGGAAGGAAAATCAACGCCGGTGACAGCAGTCGGCCTGTATTTGTCGCAACACGACGGTCGAAGCACACGATGGAAAAGCCGTGATTCGTGTTTCGTGACTCGTGATTCGTGAAAAAACCTTAAAAGCCATTTTGTTTGCGCCAAGCGGCTCACGCCTCGTCCTGACGGCCCTCTCACGCACTTCGTCTCGCCGCGTGGTGAGAAATGCAGGCTAGACTGATCGGACGATGGCGTTTCCCAAAAGCTACGCGGAGTGGGCGGCGCGTTGGCGCGTCGCGGCCGGTTTCGCGGTGGCCGCCGCGTTCCTGCTGCTGGCTCGCCCGACGGAGATGTCCCTCGGCGTGGGTTTCACCGTGGGCGCCGCCGGCGTATGGCTCCGGGCCTGGGCCGCCGGACATTTGGCAAAATACGAAAGCCTGGCGGTATCGGGGCCCTACGCGCACACTCGAAACCCGCTCTTTCTGGGAACGCTGCTGGCCGGGATCGGATTTTCCGTGGCTGGAGCCCACGCCGGCATCGGAATCCTGCTCGTCGCGTTCTTCGTGTTCTTCTATCTACCGGCGATCGAGGAAGAAGAGGGCTACCTGCTGGGGAAGTTTCCCGGCTACAGCGAGTATCGGGAGCGGGTCCCTCGCTTATGGCCGAAATGGCGTCCACAGTACCCCGCAAAAGAGGCTTTTCAATTCCGGCTCTACACCCGGAATCGCGAATACCAGGCGCTAGCCGGGTACCTGCTGGGAATGGCGATCCTGGCCGCCAAGAGCTGCTGTTTCCCCTGACAGGCTGTGATACAGTCATCGTTCGAAGCGGCTTGAAGGAGGTCTTGTGAAGGCAGCGTCTCTTGAAGGGCATGTCGCCGTGGTCACCGGCGCCAGCAAGGGCCTGGGACGACAGATCGCGGAGTCGCTGGCGTCCGCCGGGGCGTCGGTCGCCCTCGTCGCCCGCAGCAAGGTTCTTCTGGATGAAGTCGCAGCGGGCATCAGCGCCGGCGGCGGCAAGGCCGAAGCGGTCGTGGCGGATGTCAGCGACGTTACCGCTGTCGCCGATGCCGCGGAGCGCGTCTCGCAACGGCTGGGGACCTGCGACATCCTGATCAACAACGCCGGCATCAACAACCGCAAGGCCGTGGATGAGTTCACGACGGAGGAGTGGAACGAGATTGTCGGCATCAATCTGACCGCGCCGTTCCTGATGTGCCGCGAGTTCGTACCCGGGATGAAGGAGAAGCGCTGGGGCCGCATCATCAACCTGACGTCGATCATGTCGCACGTGTCGATACCGTTGCGCACCGGCTACAGCGCGACGAAGGCCGGCCTGCTCGGCATGACGAAGGCGCTTGCCCTGGAACTGGCGCCCTACAACATCACCGCCAACGGCATCAGTCCCGGGCCGTTCGCCACCGAGATGAACAAGCCCATCCTCGACGACCCCGAGCGCAATGCGCAGTTCCTTTCGCGGATTCCGGCGGGGCGTTGGGGCAAGGTCGAGGAGGTCGGTTCGCTGGCCGTGTACCTGTGCTCCGAGGAAGCCGGGTTCATCACCGGGACCGACATCGTCATCGACGGCGGCTGGATCGCGCAGTAAGCGCGCCGGACTTGTCCGGCGCCTGTTTCCGTCCGGGCCAACATCAGTCATGCGAGCCTTCCTCAACGATCTGGCCGCTCGAGCACGGCTGGCCGACAAGAGCATTGTCTTCCCGGAAGGGGACGACGAGCGCGTGATCCGCGCCGCCGAACGGCTGGCGCGAGACGGCGTGGTCAAGCCCGTGGTCGTGGGCCGCTCTGAGGACCGGCCGCATGGCGTCGAATGGGTGGATCCGGAGCGCAGCCCCAAACGCGAGGCCTACGCCGGGCTTTACCACGATCTCAGGAAGGCGAGGGGGGTCAGGCGCGCCGAGGCGCACGAGGCGGCGGGAAGGCCGCTCTATTTCGCATCGCTGATGCTGGCCAACGGCGACGTGGACGGCATGGTCGGTGGTGCGAACAACACCACCGCCGAGACCCTGCGGGCCGCGATCCGGTGCCTGGGGCTGAAGCCGGGCATCCGCCTCGTGTCGAGTTTCATGCTTCTGGTCCACCCCGAGCAGCATCACGGCAGCCGCGGCGTGCTGGTCTTCGCCGATGCCGCCGTAGTGCCCGAGCCCAATGCCGTCCAACTGGCGGACATTGCCATGGCCACCGCCGAGAACAGCCGCCGGTTCCTCGTCGACGAGCCCCGCCTGGCGTTGCTTTCGTTCTCGACCAGGGGCAGCGCGCGGCATCCGCTGGCCGAGAAGGTTGCGGAGGCTTGCCGCATCATCCGCGAGCGGGCCCCTGATCTCACCATCGACGGCGAGCTGCAGGCCGACGCCGCCCTGGTCGAAAGCGTCGCCGCGCGCAAAGCGCCCGGCTCGCCCGTCGCCGGACGGGCCAACGTGCTGATCTTTCCCGATCTCAATTCCGCCAATATCGGCTACAAGCTCGCCGAGCGGCTCGGTCAGGCCAAATCACTGGGGCCGTTTCTCCAGGGGCTGACCAAGCCCGCCAACGACCTCTCTCGCGGCTGCACCGCCGACGACATCTACTACATCGCCGCGGTCACGGCCCTTCAGGGCCACGAATAGCCGCCGTCCGGCCGGCGCCGTCCGTTCAACGGACGAATCTGAACCGGACTTCCCGGCGGGGGAGCGCGTGCCACCATGCCTGGAAGTTGTCCGGGGCGCGAATCTCCGGGTTGAGGATACGGGCTCGAAGGGTGACCGTGAGCGGATCCTGGTCGAAGGGATACGGGTCGATGGCTACTTTGCATTCACCCGCAGGGCGGACGCGGAGCGAGACTCGATCGTTCCAACTCGCGCGGGGAATGCCGCGCATGATTCGCTCCTTGTCTCCGCCGAAGCAGAGGTGGAGCGAGAGGGCGTCACAGACTTGCAGGAGGCGGGTGTGGGGGCGCAGGCTCCACGGCTCGACGGCGGCGGCCCATTCAGGATCGCTGCCGATGCGATCGACGAGCAGCTCCTGAAGGGCGTGTTGTTCGGCAACAAACTGCCTGGCTTCTTCGAGTTCCCGGCCTTGCGGCGAGGGCCAATCAGCGGGGTTGCCGAAGAGCGGGTGGAGGAACTCGGGCGTATCCTCGGCCTGGACGCGGGGCGCGTGCAGCCAGTAGGCATGCAGGCTGATGAGCAGCGCAACGTAAGGGTGGTTCTCCCGGAAGCGGGGCACGCCCAGGCGCCAGCGTTGGAAGCCGTCGGACTGCTCCAGGCTCGTCAGGTCCAAAGGGAGGCCGTCGACGGGGTCGATCTGGGGGTCGGCCTCCCATTCCCACCAACCGTTGTCGTGCTCGGCGACGGCGAAGACGGTTTCGGCTCGCAGCCGTTCGGGGTCGGGACAGGGTGTGTAGCGGCCGGGGCGCGCAAATTCGCCGTTGCCCCAGTGAGCGGCCAGGTAGCCGGCGGCGGCGGCGTGATCGGGCTGCGAGATGCACCAGAGTTCTCCGCCGACCTTGCGCTTCAGCATTTTTTCTCAGACTATCCGAAGACGCGGCCGCGGTGTTGCCCGATGAGGATTTGAAACAGCCGGTGGGCAATCAGCTCGTGGAGGCTCAGCAGCTCGCGATTCGCCGTCACAATCTCGTCGGCGCCGGCTACGGCGGGGGCCCCGCCGCCGGCTTTCAAGGCCGCTCCGGCTTCCTGGATGACCGGGTCCTCGACGGCTTCGCCCGCAATCTCCCACAGCGTGATGAAGCGGTCGACGGCGGTGGGGAAGCTGATCTTGAAGACACCATGGTTGCTCGTCGTGCGTGGCGGCTTGAAGTCGAGATTGAAGGGGCCTTCGTAGCCGTGCGACCGCAGCAGAATCAACACGTTGAGCCAGTCGAGCGGATTCACCAGCCCGACTCCCAGGTCGACATCGTGTTTCAACGGATAGCCGTCGTTGATGTCGAAGTGCCAGAGCTTTCCGCATACCAGGGCGCGGGCCAGCGCGGCGCGGCAGGCGGCGCCCCACATCAGCTCGTGCAGATATTCGGGGTTGAGGCCGACCATCTCGGGGTGGGTGAGCAGGCCGCTGCCGATGAAGGCCAGCATGGCGTCGGATGAGGGCAGGATGATCTGACTGACCGGTTCGAAGGGTTTCGCTTCGAGGCAGTGCTTCAGCGTGCCGCGTCCGCGCTCCTCGGCCACCGCGATGTCACGCGCGCAGGCGGCGTTGATGCCGTCGGCGAACCAACGAAGCGTTTGTGTCTCGTCGATGGCTCCCTGGATCATGTAGCCTAGGGTTCCGGGCCAGTAGACGGCGAAGCCCGCGCCAAGATCGTGGCCGATCTCGACGACGTTCGACAGGCGCCGCGCGGCGTAGGCGCGGACTTCCGGCGCCTCGGCGGCGGCGCTCGCCGCGAAAACAGGGTGATGGAAGGTCTCGCAGGTGACCATCGAACAGCGCACGCCGTGCTGCTGGAGAGCGGACCGGATACGGTCGACGGTTTCCGCCTGTCGGTCGGTCATCAGATGGTCCGTCGGGATGACGTCGGTGTCGTGGGTCGTCCACCAGGGTACGCCAATCTCGCCGAGGGCGCGGATCACTTCCTCGAAGGGGACGGCGTTTCGGGTAGGGGCGTGGAAGAGCGCTTGGCCCTCGTAGGCATAGGCCCATTGCGGCCCGCTGATGAAGTACTTGCGGCGGGTTTCCGGTGGGTAGCTGCCGCCGGAGAGTTCCGTCAAGCGGTCGACAAGAGGAATCTGCTGGTCCTGTGGGATGGGCATGTCATCAAGTAGACCCCTCCGGGGAGACGAGCGTCAAGGCGGCGCGCAATGGCGCGAAGCTTGCCGAGAAGACTACGAGCGGAGGCATCTACGGAGCTCCGTCAGGGGTTTGGCGCACGGGGGCGGGCAGGATGTTCTCGGCCCGCCTGTAAGTTTCGAGGACTTCCGCTAACGGTCGAGTTCGAGGCGGCTGAAGAAGAAGGCCAGTTCGACTGCGGCGGTTTCCGGGGCGTCGGAGCCATGGATGGCGTTGCGTTCGATGCTGGTTCCGAACTTGCCGCGGATGGTGCCCGCCGGGGCTTCGGAAGCGTTCGTGGGACCCATCAGCTCGCGCAGGGCGCTGATGGCATTCTCACGCTCCAGCGCCATGGGTACGATCTCGCCTTCGGTCATGAACGTCACCAGCGACTCGAAGAACGGCCTGTCGCGGTGGACGGCGTAGAAACCTTCCGCCTGAGCACGGCTCAGATGCATCTTGCGCATCGCCAGGATGTGGAAGCCGGCGCGTTCCAACTCGGTGATGATTTCTCCGATGTGAGAAGCGCCGGCGGCATCGGGTTTGATGATGGTGAGAGTGCGTTCGATGGCCATGATTGGATTCTATTCGTGGGGCGTGCTTGCTTTGCTTAGGGCAGACAATTTTTCATCCCCCGCTTGCGGATCATAACGGCAGTTTCTAGTTTTCCGCCACCCGTGCTCGGATCGTTCAAATGGGAAACATGCGGTCCTGTATCAACGGAGCTTGATCAAGAGGATGTTTCAGATCAGATGAGGCCGGCCAGGGTCGCGCCCATGTCAGCGGGCGTCGGAGCGACGGCGATGCCGGCGTCCTCGAGGGCGGCGACTTTCTCGCTCGCGGTTCCCTTGCCGCCGGAGATGATGGCGCCCGCGTGGCCCATGCGGCGTCCCGGAGGCGCCGTACGGCCGGCGATGAAAGCGGCGACGGGCTTGGTGAAATGCTCCTTGATGAAGGCGGCGGCTTCCTCTTCCGCGGTTCCGCCGATTTCGCCGATCATGATGACGGCGTGCGTGTCGGGGTCTTCGTTGAAAAGGTCGAGTACGTCGATGAAATTGGTTCCGATGATCGGGTCGCCGCCGATGCCCACGCAGGTGGACTGGCCGATCCCGAGCACCGATAGCTGTCCGACGGCCTCATAGGTCAATGTCCCGGAGCGCGAAACCACACCGACATTCCCTTGTTTGTGGATGTAGCCCGGCATGATGCCCAGCTTCGACTTGCCGGGGGAAATGAGTCCGGGGCAGTTGGGTCCGATCAGGCGGGTCTCGCTTCCCCGCAGAGCGAAACTGACCTTGACGAGGTCTTGCGCGGGGATGCCCTCGGTGATGCAGACAACGAGTTCCAGACCTCCGTCCGCCGCCTCGATGATGGCGTCCGCGGCGCCGGCGGCCGGGACGAAGACGATCGAGGCCGCCGGGCGAACCGCGTCCACGGCCTCGCGCATGGTGTTGAAGATCGGTGTGCCGTCCTTCTCACCGCCGCCCTTGCCGGGGTGCACCGCGCCGACGATCTTCGCGCCGTAGTCCTTGCACTGTTGCGCGTGGAAAGCGCCCGCACGACCGAAGCCCTGCACGACGATCCGGGTGTCTTCGTCCAGAAGGATGCTCATACCTGGTTCAACTCGCGAGGGCGACGACCTTCTCGGCGGCTTCTTTCATGTTCGCGGCGACGGTGAAGTTCATGCCGGATTCCTGGAGGATCCTCTTGCCCTCGTCGACTTTCGTTCCTTCGAGGCGCAGGACGATGGGGACCTGAATGTCAAGTTCCCTGGCCGCCGCGACCACGCCCGCGGCGAGGACGTCAACCCGCAGGATGCCGCCGAAGATGTTGATCAGGATCGCCTTGACGTTCGCGTCCGACAGGATGATGCGGAAGCCGTTCTTGATCTGCTCGGCGTTGGCTCCGCCGCCGACGTCGAGGAAATTGGCGGGACGGCCGCCAGCGTGCTGGATGATGTCCATCGTGGCCATCGCCAGGCCCGCACCGTTGACCATGCAGCCGACATTGCCATCGAGCTTGATGTAGTTGAGGTTGAAGTTCGAGGCATCGGTCTCGAGAGGATCTTCTTCATCAAGGTCACGCAATTCGATCAAGTCGGGGTGGCGAAACAGGCCGTTGTCGTCGAAATCCATCTTGGCGTCGAGCGCTACGGCCCGCTCGTCCGTGGTGATGACGAAGGGGTTGATCTCCAGAAGATTGGCGTCGGTGGCTTCGTATGCTTTGGCAAGCGCAAGCATGGCGTTGACAATGCCTTTTACGGCTTCGCCTTCCAGACCCATGCCGAACGCCAAGCGCCGCGCCTGGTGGGGCATCAGGCCGATACCGGGCTCGATAGTTTCTTTGAGGATGAGCTCGGGTGTCTTGGCGGCGACTTCCTCGATATCCATGCCGCCCTCCGACGAAGCCATGAGCACAGGCCGCTCGAGCTTGCGGTCGAGAACGATGCCGAGGTAGAGCTCGCGGTCGATCGGGAGTGTTTCTTCGACAAGCACGCGCTTGACGAGGCGTCCTTCCGGGCCGGTCTGGTGGGTGACGAGGGTCATCCCGATGATCTGTTCGGCAAGCCGGGCGGCCTGTTCGGGGTTGTCAGCCAACTTGACGCCGCCGCCCTTGCCGCGGCCGCCGGCGTGGATCTGCGCCTTGACGACGACACGGCCGCCGAGTGTCCCGGCAACCCGCCGGGCCTCGTCGGGAGAGAAGGCAACTTCGCCCCGCGGTACGGGGACGTTGTAGCGGCGCAGGACGCCCTTTGCCTGATACTCGTGGATTTTCATGCAGCGGATCGACGCGTGATAGGATCTGGGAAACGACAGGAAGGCCGAAGGTTTCCCATCATAAAAGATCGATTCGAAGGAGCGCAAACGTGAGTGTCGGCGTGCGTGAAGCGCTGCACAAAATAGTGCGGCGAGAGGACCTGACGGAGACCGAGGCGGCCGCGGTGATGGGCGAGATCCTGGCCGGGGAGTCTTCGCCGGCATTGATCGGATCACTGCTGACGGCGTTGGTGATCAAGGGCGAAACGACGGACGAGATCGTCGGGTTCGCACGGGCCATGCGTTCGGCCGCCCTGGCGATCCCGTGCAAGACGCAGAGGTCGTCGCTCGTGGACACTTGCGGAACGGGCGGCGACGGGGCGCAGACGTTCAACATCTCGACGGTGGGCGCCTTCGTCGTGGCAGGTGCCGGTGTATCCGTCGCGAAGCACGGCAATCGCTCCATCTCGAGCCGCTGCGGCAGCGCGGATGTGCTCGAGGCGGTTGGCGTCAACGTCGCTCTGAGGCCGGAGAGGATGGCGCGCTCGATCGACGAGACGGGCATCGGATTCCTGTTCGCCCCGACGATCCACACGGCGATGAAGCATGCGGGGCCGGTCCGCGCGGAGCTCAAGATGCGGACGGTGTTCAATCTGCTCGGGCCTTTGACGAATCCTGCCGGCGCAGCGTCGCAGGTTGTGGGGGTGTTCGCTGGCTCGCGCGTGTCGCAGATCGCCGAAGCGCTCGCCCGGCTGGGGGTTTCCCGAGCGTTCGTCGTTCACGGCAGCGACGGGCTGGACGAGATTACGACCACCGGCAGCACGCGGCTGGCCGAGGTGCGAGATGGAGAGGTCAGCGAGCGTGAAGTCGGCCCCGAGGAGTTCTCTCTGCCACGGGCGTCGAGTGAAGATCTGACCGGCGGAGACCGGGAGGAGAACGCCGCGATCCTCAAGGCGATTCTTTCCGGCGACAGCGGGCCAAAGCGGGACATCGTCGTGGCGAACGCCGCGGCTGCTCTGGTAGCCGCCGGGAGGGCCGCCGGTTTCGTCGAGGGCGCCCAACTGGCGTCCGAGTCGATCGACAGCGGCAAGGCTCAGGAGAAGCTGGAGGATCTGGTCCGCTTCACGAATCAGTAGCCGCTTCGAAGCGGGCGGCCGCCGATATGGGAAGAGTGCGTCGGGAGGCGCCTGCCTGGCACCCGTTCCGGCAACCGGCTCCAGCACGAGAACGCCGCCGCCACTCCTTCGATCCTGTGATCGACTTTTTCCCGGGCGTCTCGATTGCGATGCAGGCATCGCAGAGGGCTTGACAAACCTCGGGAGCGGTGGCTAGCTTATTTTATTAGAAGTATTTAAAAAATATCTATATAAATTGGAGATTGATATGAAGATATTGGACATTCAGCGTGACCTCGAAGAGAGCCTCACGGGCCTGTCGACTTCGACCTTGCCGCCCACTTTGGAGGGATTGAGGCATCTGCCGGTGAACGACCGCAATCCCCAAGTCAGCATTCGCAACCTGGATAAGGGCAGGAAGGTCCGGGAGGATGCAGACGCCAGCTACTTCGATCCGGATCGTTGCGAAGTAGTGATCCGATTCGTTGCGGTCGAGGATGCTCACGAGGAGCAGGACTGGCGCGAATCGAGCACTCTTGGTCCTGACGGAAAAGCCGACGTATTCGATTTCGAGACGGCGACAGGCCAACTCCTCGATACGCTCAAGGAAGTGGAAAGCACGCGTCCGTTCGTTGGGCTGAAATGGTTCCGCGACCAGTTTCTTCCCGCGTGCGGCCATGCTTGGGCCGGCGACCCGAGAACGAGCGGCGCTCTGCTGCGCCATGCGACTGAGCAGCGACTCATCCTGACCAGCCGAGCCCCCAACCCCTATCAGCCACACCATCCGGTTACCGCCATACGGATCAATCGAAGGCATCCTCGATTCCAGTCGGCAGCTTCGGAGGACCGCGCCGGGTTCACGCCGGTCCGCATACGAGGCGGAGCCATTTCCGATACCGTTCTCGGCGACAGACGCTGATCTGCTTATGGCGAACGTCTATTTGGATACGAGCGCGCTTGTCAAACTCTATGTCGAGGAAGAGGGGACGGAGCGGGTTGTCGGTGTGACGAAAGAGCTGGATGGCGTGCGGGCCGTCATTTTGGATGTCACCCTGCTCGAGTCCCGGTCGGCCGTCCGCCGGCGGGAGCGAGAGGGGGACATTGCGACAGCGGACGCTGAGCGGATTCTCAAGAAGATCGAAGAAGACGCGTCGTTGTCCTTCCTGGTGCAGCCTTCGACCTCCGCCGTGATCGAAGAGGCCGCCCGTTTGATCGACGAATACCTGCTCAGGACCTATGACGCGCTTCAACTCGCCGGCTGTTTGGTGGTCCGCCAGGGCCTGCCGGGACTCTTGACCTTCGTCTGCGCGGACACACGATTGTGCGAAGCGGCGGTCCTCGAAGGGCTGCCGGTGCTCAATCCGATTTCACCGTGAGGGCCGGTCCGACTTCAGCACCGGAGGGTGCAGGCTAGCCGGCAACGCCGCCGAGAATTTTCGGCAGGCCGCTCGAGAAGGCGCCGCGGGTGAGGACCTCGTCGCAGCCGGCTTGCCGGGCTGCTTCGATCAGGTCGGCGCATTCGTGGTTCACGAAGGCGGTGATCGGGACCTCCGCCAGGTCAGGGTTCCCCTTCAGATCGCGGATGAGCGCCACCGGGTCGAGGGGCTTGAGATTCAAGTCCAGAATGATCAGCCGGGGCGCCTGTGAAGCTTTTCGAAAAAGCGCTTCCCGCGAGCCGGCGAAGCCGATCGAAATACGGAGGAGACGTGCTGTTTCTGAAATCTTTGAGGTGAATAGAAGGTCGGATACGCCTGCGATCACCTGGGGGGCCGTGTTTTCGGGCATGAATCAAGGGTTTCTGAAGAATCCGCGAGCTGGCTTCGGGATGTTCGTGATGGGTCTGCTACAGTAGCAGAAGCTCTCGATTTCCGCGGGCCGCCGCGTCCGCAAGCGCAGACCTCTCCTCTTCATTGATTCTAGCGACGGTGGAAGCCGCCTTGGCAGTCTCGGCTTTCCGGACAACGACATGCACTCCCCCCTGACGACAGTTACGGTGGCGCACAGTCCCGATGCGGATGACGCCTTCATGTTCTACGCCCTGGTAACCGGAAAAGTCCGGTCCACGTCGGTTCGATTCGAACATCAACTCAGTGACATTCAGACGTTGAACGAGGCTGCGAAGCAAGGCCGCTACGAAATGACAGCCATCTCCTATCACGCCTATCCGTACGTCGCGGACAAGTACGTCCTGACGTCCCCCGGATCGAGCGTGGGGGACGGCTACGGACCACTGGTCGTCGCCAAGCGAGCGTTCTCCATCTCGGACATCAAGGGTAAGACCATTGCTGTTCCCGGCCTTCAGACTACCGCCTATCTGGCCCTGCAACTCTTGCAGCCGCAATTCGAGCCTGTCGTCGTCCCCTTCGATCAAATACTCGACCGTGTTCATGAGGGAGAGGTAGACGCAGGGCTCATCATCCACGAGGGGCAGTTGATGTACGTCCGGAGCGGGCTCCAACGGGTTGTGGATTTGGGCGCGTGGTGGAAGGAACAACACGGTCTGCCGTTGCCGCTTGGCGCCAACGCCATCCTCCGCAGTCTGTCTCCGGAAGTCCAGAAGGAATGCGTCACCTGTCTGCGCGCGAGTATTCATTACGCCTTGGAGCACCGCGAAGAGGCCTTGAACTACGCCATGGGCTTCTCCCGGGGGCTCGACGGAGCCACCGCGGACTCTTTCGTGGGCATGTACGTAAACCACCACACGACCGATATGGCGCCCGAAGTCATGGAAGCGGCGCGGAAACTGCTTGCGATGGGTTACGAAGCCGGCCTGGTGTCGAAGAAGGTGGAACTCGAGTACGTACAATAAAGAAACGAGTGATTTCGACAGCGGGGTCTGATTCACCAGATCCCGCGAAGCAGGAGGATTCCGGCTCATGATGCGACCCGGGTTGTTCCACCGTCGCGCTCCCCTCGTCCTGATCCCATTCGTTACGCTCGCCCTTTCAGCACAGGTTGCGTTGCTGAATGACTCCGATCCGAAACGACGCGCAGAGGCTGCGAGAAAGACAGGCAAGGAAGGGACGCCGCAGGACATCCCCGCCCTTGCCGAGTTGCTCGACGACCCGGTCACGGAAGTGCGGGCCGAGGCGGTCGGGGCGATCTTGCGTCTCGACACCCAAGAAAGTCTCGAACCCCTGATGCGGGCGACCCGAGACGCCACGCCCGCGATCCAGGCGATGGCGGTAGACGGGCTGGTCAACTTCTACTATCCGGGCTACGTGAAGAGCGGCTGGAGCGCCTCTCTGAAGGCGTTCGGGTCGGATATCAAGGGGCGCTTCACGGAGCCGGAGCCAAAGGTCGTCGAAGCCTATATTCAGAGCCAGGTGTCGGCGGACGTCGTTCGAGCCATCAGCCGGCTGATTGCCGGCGGCACAAGCATCGAGTCGCGAGCGAATGCGGCGAGGGCCCTTGGCGTGCTGCTAGGCAAGCAGGGCATGTCTCAACTCGTCGAAGGCTTGCGGGCCAAGGACCAGGTCATCATTGTCGAGTGCATTCGTTCGATCCGCAAGATCGGCGATACCCAGGTGGGTCCCGAACTGGTCTTTCTGGTCCGCGACCCCGACGAGGACGTGCAGTACGAAACGGCGCGCACGATGGGTCAACTGAAGGTGCAGGAAGCGACGCCGGAGCTGGTCACCCTGCTCAACAGAAGTCCCAGGAAGAGAATCCGCAGAGAGGCCCTGATCGCCATTGCGAAGATCAGCGACCCGCAACAACGCATGCTGTTTCACACCTACCTGCGGGACAAGGATCGGCAGCTTCGCGCGGCCGCCGCCGAAGGTCTCGGAAGGCTGGGCAATCGCGAGGACCTGCCGATGATTCTCGATGCCTTCGCCAGGGAAAAGAGCGAGTCGGCGCGTTTGTCGATGGCCTTCGCCGCGGTAGACCTGGGCGATATGAGTTTCCTGACGTATCTCTTCGACGGGCTGAACTCGAGTTTTCACCGGCTCGAAGCGAGGCCCTTCCTGATCGAGTTGTCACGCGACGCGGAGATCCTGCAGCAGCTCTACAAACCTCTCACCATGGGCTCCAACGATCAGAAGAAACACATCGCCTACATTGTCGCCATCAACGGAAACAAGGAGAGCATGCCGTACCTCGAGAAGCTTATCCATGATCCGGATGACAGCGTGGCGCAACAAGCCATGCTCGCGCTCAAGAACCTGCAGGCGCGGTTCTGAAGCCGCTGCTCGGGGATCGAGCGGCCAGCCTGCATTTCACGCAACCTTACGGCCGAAGCGCAAGAGAACAAAGGCCGTGATTCGTGTGGAAAACCGGAAAGGCCGTGTTGCCGGGGCCAAGCGGTCGCGGCTCGTCCTGACAGCCTTCTCACACGCTTCGCGTGGCAACGCGGTGAGAAATGCAGGTCAGCGCCGCCGCTGCTTTTGCTGACCGACGCGAATCTTGCTCTGTGCGGCTCTCGTCTCTTGCAACGCCTTCCAATCGAAGCGGTTGGCGGCGTCTTTCAGATAGGCCTTGACATCGGCGTTCTTGGGGAGCACGGCGACGAGGGTGGCGTAGTCGGTCCCGTTCGGGTTCTTGATCCGGTATCGTTTTGCGTTCGGGATCGCCATGAGTTCCCACTGTAACACAGAGGTTTTCGCAGGGACTTCACCGCAGAAACCGAGCCTTGCTGTTGGCCTGCATGGCTCACCATCTTGTACGTGGCAAGGCAGGGGTTAACCTGCATTTCTCACCACCCGACGGTCGAAGCACACGATATGACCGCCAGGACTTCGTTGCGCTTGCTTGCCGTGCTCAACGTACTGTTCAAGTACGCC
>JAPPLB010000182.1 GCA_028819575.1 Bryobacterales bacterium
CCTGCGCGCGCCAAGCGGCTCGCGCCTCGTGCTGACGGCCCTCTCACGCACTTCGTCTCGCCAAGTGGTGAGAAATGCAAGCTAGCCGGTATACATTTTGTGTTCTGACCCTGCTCGGCTTGGCTTCCATCCCCGCCAGCGGGACCGACTGGCCCCGTTTTCGCGGGCCGAACGGCAGCGGCATCGCCGATGCGAGCGGACTGCCTGCCGATCTCGGTGATCAACGCAATATCCTCTGGAAGATCTCTTTGCCATGGGGGCATTCCTCGCCCATCATCAGCGGGAGCCGTATTTTTCTGACCGCAGCCGAAGGCGGCGAGGAAACGGACGCCGGGCGCGAGAAAGTGGTTGACGCCGGAGGCAAACTCGTCACTTTCTCGATCGACCGCGACAACGGAGAGATTCTCTGGAAGAAAGCAGCTCCACGACCGCGCATGGAGCGTTATGAAAAGACCAACTCGCCCGCATCGCCGAGTCCGGTCACCGACGGCGAGAACGTCTATGTCTTCTTCGGCGACTTCGGCTTGATCTCCTACACCGTCGAAGGGGATGAGCGTTGGAGGCTGCCTCTGGGGCCATTCAACAATGTCAACGGGCACGGCTCTTCACCAATTCTGGTTGACGACAAAGTGATCCTTGTATGCGACTCCGACACGGCGCCCTACATGCTCGCCGTGGACAAGAACACGGGTAAGGTCATCTGGAAAACCGAGCGCCCGGAAACCACGCGATCCTACGTGACTCCTGCCGTTTTTCAGCCGAAGGAAGGGCCGCTCGAAGTGATTGTACCCAGTGCCTATTTCCTCGCCTCCTATTCCGCCGATACGGGCGAGAAGCTCTGGTGGGTCAACGGCGGCGGCTGGCAGACCAAATCGACGCCGATCATCCACGGCGACATGATCTATTCCAATTCCTGGGAAGGAGGAGGCCAGATCCCTGAGGATGGGATTCCGACCTTCGCCGAGGCGATCAAGAAAGCCGACAAGAACGGCGACGGCGTCATGAACGAGGAAGAACTCAAGATCGTAGAGCCGAAGCGCAAGCTCTATCTCATCGACCTCGACCACGACAAACTCGTTGACCAGCGCGACTGGGAGTTTCACCGCATTCGCCGCACGTCCAAGAGCAGCCTGATGGCCGTTCGTCATGGCGGCCGCGGGAACCTCACGGAGACCGATCACCTGGTCTGGAGTCTGGAAAAGTTTCTGCCGAACGTTCCTTCCCCGCTTATTTACGACAATGTTCTCTATCTGATCAAGGATGGCGGCATTCTATCGACGCTCGACCCGCAGACCGGAGAGATCTTCAAGCAGGGCCGTTTACGAAAAGCACTTGACAAGTACTACGCCTCTCCCGTGGGCGCGGACGGCAAGGTCTATATGATCAGCCAGTTGGGGCAAGCCACCGTACTCAAGGCCGGCGCTCAGTGGGAGATACTGACTTCCCACGACTTCGGGGAGGAGGTCTACGCCACGCCCGCCATCGTCGAGAATCGCCTGTATATTCGGACTCGCAATACGCTTTACTGTCTGGGACGACAGACAAATCCATAGCAGCTCGCGCCTCGTCCTGACGGCCTCTCACGCACTTCGCCTCGCGACGTGGTGAGAAATGCAGGCTAAACCTACGAGTGAACCCTCCCGCGAGCCCGGGACAACTTCAGTCGCCAGTACCGGTCGTGTGAGGCTGCTCCGGCGCATCAACCTGGCGTACCGCGTTCTCGATCTGATTGGGCTCACCGATCCGTTCGGTGTTACCAGTGGCGCTCAGTTCCTCGAAGCGGCGCGCCTGGGCCAGCACGCGCAACTGGAACGAGCCGACGCCACTGTTGTACGCGTCGACGGCTTGGCGGAGCCCGCGGCCCATCTTGTCGAGGTGTCCGGAATAGGTGCGCAGGCGGCCGTACAACTCTCTGGCAGTCTCCGCGATCTTCTGTGCGTTCTGGTGGATGTCCTGCTGCCGTCACGCGAGCGCCACGGTCCGCAGGAACGCGATCAGAAGGCCCGGTGTCGTGATCAGCACACGATGTCGTTGCCAAGTCTCCTGCCAGATCGTCGGCTCGACTTTGATGGCCGCGTCAAGCATCGGGTCGGTCGGCACGTACATCATCACGAAATCGGGTGAGCCCTCTACCCATTGCGCATAATTTCGACCAGCGAGCTCTTGAGCGTGTTTGGCAAGGGCAGCAGCATGTTCTGCAAGCAATCGCGACTGTTCCTGTCCGTTCGTGCTGCGCATTGCCTGGTCGTAGCTGTCGTGCGGCGTCTTGGCGTCAATCACGACTGTGGCGCCACCTGGAATCTTCACCTGCGCGTCGGGGCGCATCCAGGCGGCGTCCGGCGCACCGCTCACAGTGTCCTGCTTGAAATAATCGACGTGCTGCTCCATACCGGCCGCATCAAGCACGTTGTGCAGGTGCTGCTCACCCCACTGGCCCCGCAACTGAGGATTGTGCAAGATCTTCCGCAGCCCGTTCGTTTCAGCCATCAGCCCGTCAACGCTCTGGCTGATCTTCGTGTTGTCTGCTACTCGTTCCTTGTCGGAATCGTCCACATGCTTTCGTAGCTTGTCCAGGCTCTCGCGGACCGGATTCACCAGGTTCTGAACCGCGGTTTGACGCGCCTTCAGGTCCGAATCGGCCAACTCCTGCTGCTGCTTGAACTGTTCGGCCGCCTGCTTGCGGAACTCGTCGGTGCTCGACTTGAGCACCTCCGAGGCGAGACCCTTGAAATGAGTGTCGAGCTCCGCCCGGCGCTGCTCGTTGGCCTTCTCACGTTCCTTCTGGCTACTTTCGTAGCCGCTCAGTTCGGCCTGAGCATTCGATAGTTTCTCGCTCAAACCCTCCCGTTTGTCCCGCTCCTCATCGCGTTCCCGGATGGCTGTCTTCAGTTGCCTGGTCCTCTCATCAAGCTGCGTTTCCAGTCGGACCGAGCGGCTGCGCAGCACGGCATATGCCGCTCCAGCACCGGCAACGAGACTGACGACGATCCCAATTACGGATTCCATTGCACGACAGTAACGTAGACGTCCTGGAGTGTCTGAGTGAGCACACTGAGTAGTATACCTACGGATCGTCGTGTTCAAGATCTGTCCGGCCTGTGTAGACGATGAGCTGCCAGTCTGCGATGTCCACAACCTTACCGGGGCCGAACCAGCAGAACGGCTGGAGCCTAGCCTGCATTTCTCACCACCCGACGGCCGAAGCACGCCATACGACCGCCAGGACTTCGTTGCGCTTGCTTGCCGTGCTCAACGTACTGTTCAAGTACGCCTGCGCGCGCCTTTTTCCTCCGCCCGGCACACGCCTCGTCCTGACGGCCCTCTCACGCACTTCGCCTCCCCGCGTGGGGAGATATGCAGGCTAGCGTTCTACGCCACCAGCTTGTTCGAGCGGCGAGTCCAGACGGAGCGCCCATGAGCGTCGTCCTTGTCCGAGGCTGACCCTCGCCAGTCCAAGCGGCGCGCAGCTTGAGGATCGTCGTAAACGATCTATCCGGGCAATGGGGCTTCGCTCTCGGCACTCGACGCCTACAATAGGGAGCTTGTGTCCGTGAACCCGCACCCAACTCCTGCTCAGCAACTCGTGGAAATCTCCGGCCGCGCCATCATTCTGGGTCTCGCCATCGGGACGGTGATGACAGCGGCCAACACGTATCTGGGACTCTACGCCGGGATGACCGTTTCGGCAAGCATCCCCGCGGCGATCGTTTCGATGGGAATCCTGCGGGGCGTTCTGCGGCGAGGCACGATCCTCGAAAACAACATTGTCCAGACGATGGCGTCGGCGGGCGAGTCCGTAGCGGCAGGGATCATCTTCACCGTTCCAGCCCTTGTGATCGCCGGTGTTTGGACACAGTTTCACTACTGGCAAGTGACGATGATCGGCTTGCTGGGAGGCGTTCTCGGCGTGCTGTTCATGATCCCCTTGCGGCGGACTCTTATCGCCGACGACGCCGATAAGGAATTGATCTATCCCGAAGGCGTTGCCTGTGCTCAGGTGCTCGAAGCCGGGCAGGAGGGCGGTCGTTCACTGGGACGGATCCTGATTGCGGTGATCGTGGGCGTGTTGTTCAAATCGGCCATTGGTGTGGTTGCCATCCTGCGCGGCGTTGTGGAAGGTGCGGTTCGCTTGGGCAACACACTGCTCTACTTCGGAACGGACGTGTCCGTAGCCCTGCTGGGTGTGGGCGTGATCGTCGGGTTGGAAGTGGCGACTCTCGTGTTTGCGGGGGGCGCGATCGGCTGGATTGTGTCGATCCCGATCTACTACATCGTGACACCTCTTCCGGAGGGCGAAGTGCTCGACGCGGCGTGGACGGCCTGGAGCGGACAAATCCGCTACATGGGTGTGGGGGCGATGATCATCGGCGGCCTGTGGTCAATGATCCGCATTCGCAGCGGCATCGTAAAAGGTTTACGTGAAGCTTTCAGCGGGATTCGCTCTCAATACTCTGTTTCACGCGAACGCACTGACCAGGATCTCCCGACGGCGCAGACGGCCGTCATCCTGCTGTTGGCGGGCATAGCAACGGTTGTGCTCTACCAAATGCTCACCGGGTCGATGACCATTGCGATGGTCGCCGGTGTGGTGATGATCATCGCGTCGTTCTTTTTCGTCGCGGTGTCGAGCTATATCGTGGGATTGGTCGGCAGCTCGAACAACCCCGTTTCGGGAATGACGATCTGCGCCCTGCTGTTTGCGTCGGTTGTCTTGCTGTTGCTGGGCATGACGGGCACGGCGGGCACGCTCGGCGCGTTAGGGGTCGCGGGCGTTGTTTGCTGCGCCGCGGCAACGGCGGGTGATACGTCGCAAGATCTCAAGACCGGATACCTCGTGAAGGCGACGCCGCGGCGGCAGCAACTCACACAGTTCGTCGGCGTCCTGTTCCCGACGCTGATCATCGCGCCCATTCTGACACTGCTTCATCAAGGCTACGGAATCGGAACCGGAGCCGAAGGTTCGCTGCGCGCACCCCAGGCGACGTTGTTCGCCAGCATTGCACAGGCCCTCTTCGGAGGCGGTTCCCTGCCCTGGACCATGGTCCTGATCGGCATGGGTATCGCGGTCGCGCTGATCGTCACCGATGAAGCCCTCCGCAAGGGCGGCAGCCGCTTCCGGGCGCACGTAATGCCTGTGGCAGTGGGCATCTATCTCCCCCTTTCGCTCTCGACTCCGATCTTCGCCGGAGGCCTTCTGGCGTGGATACTCGCACGTTCCCTGGCAAAGCAGGGGGAAAAGGCGCAGAGTTCGGCAAATCACACGGCGATCCTGATCGGATCTGGCCTGATCGCGGGTGAAGCGATCGCGGGTATCCTGATTGCATTCCCGCGCACCGCCGGAGTGGAATTGCCAGTCCCTCTACTCGAGAGCGACATCATCTCCATCGCCGCTCTGCTGGGAGTGACAGCTTGGGTTTACGTTGCGTCGAATCGAAGCGGCGCATCGCAGAACTAACCTGCATTTCTCACCACCCGACGGCCGAAGCACGCGATACGAGCGCCAGGACTTCGCTTTTCCTTCGCAACGCTTGCTTGCCGTGCTCAACGTACTGT
>JAPPLB010000048.1 GCA_028819575.1 Bryobacterales bacterium
GGCCACTTGGTGCTCCTTCGGTGTCGTGGTTATGGGCCTTTTTGCTAAAAACAGGCAATACAAAATCGTGGGGGGACTCCGGGTCGGGGCGCGTTTGGTCTATCTTACGACGATCGGCGCCGGCGGGGGCAGCATCGCCTGGATCGACAAAGGAGGCTTCCTGCGCGTCGGCCCGCAAAGCGCCGGAGCAGACCCCGGACCCGTTTGCTATGACCAGGGCGGCAAGGACGTAACGGTCACCGACGCGAACCTGGTGCTGGGCCGGCTCAACCCGAACTACTTCCTCGCGGGAAAAATGAGGCTGAACACTGCCAGGGCGCATCAGAAACTGGCGGAGCTTGGCGCGACGCTCGGCATGACTGTCGAGGAGACGGCGCAAGCCGTCATTGAGATGGCGAACGAGAACATGGCAAATGCGATCCGCGTCGTCTCTATCGACCGCGGGCTGGACGCACGGGATTTCACGTTGGTGGCTTTCGGGGGCGCCGGCCCGCTCCACGCCAGCGGCATCGTCAGACGTGTCGGGATGAAAAGGATCGTGGTGCCGCTCTACCCGGGCTTGTGTTCCGCCTTCGGCTCACTGATCGCCGATTTTCAGGTCGACAAGGTATGGAGCAAGCATTTTCGTTCTGATCGTGTCGACGTAGGCGTTGTCAGGAAGCACTTCGACGAACTGGTCAGCGAAGCTGTCCGAGAGATTTACGCAGAAGGTTTCTTTGGAGACCCCGAAGTGGAGCGGACGATCAGCATGCGTTACGCCGGTCAGAACTACGAGCACGATGTCAGGGTCGAGGACGGCGAGATCACCGCAGGGAGCTTAAACGAGGCGTTCGAGGAATTCCACCGGCTCCATGAGCGCTTCTATGGTTATTCGATCGGTTACGAAGTGATCGAGCTGATCCGGTTCAACGTGAAAGTAGTGGGACGCACAGACAATCCGCAGCTCAAAGCGGTAGCAACCAGCGGCGAACCCCGGCCGAGAGAAACGCGCCAAGTCTACTTCAAGGAACAGGGTTTCGTGGAATGCCCCGTCTATCGCCGCGAAGACTTGCGGGCAGGGTTTACCTGGGAAGGCCCGGCTTTGGTGGAAGAAGCGGATTCGATGGTCCTCGCACACCCTGGCGATCGCCTCCGCATCGATGACCATGGAGTGATCACGATGGACGTCTAGCCTGGGGAGGACAGCCTATGGAAAAGATCGACAGCGTCACGCTGAGCGTCATCAATAACGCTCTCATCAACGCCTGCCGCGAAATGGGCACGGCGATGATGCGCACGAGCTACTCACCGATCTTCAACGAAGGGCTTGATTTTTCGTGCGTCATCTTCAACACGCGAGCGGAGATGATCGGACAGGCCGAGTTCTGTCCCACGATGCTCGGATCGGCGCAATACGCCGTCAAATGGACGATCGAAGAGTTGGGTCTCGATTCCTTCGAGCCCGGCGATGTCGTGATCCACAATGACCCCTACCGCGGCCAGTGCCATATGCCGGAGCACATGGTGCTCAAGCCGGTGTTCCACGGAGGCGAACTGCAATGCTTTGTCGGCAACATCGCCCACATCGGCGAGATCGGCGGAATGGCGCCGGGGTCTTTCGCCTCTGACGCGACCGAGGTCTACCAGGAAGGGCTGCGACTGCCGCCTGTCAAGATCATGCAGCGCGGTGAGTATGTCAAGGATGTCTGGCGAATCATCCTGACGAATCACCGCACGCCGAAGACCAGTTGGGGCGACCTGCACGCCATGATCGGCTCACTCAACATCGCGGAAATGCGAATGCATGAATTGCTGGAGCGCTACGGCGCGGAACTGTTCGCAGCGGCCGGAGACCAGTTGCTGGACTACTCGGAGCGATGGATGCGGTCGGAGATCCAGGAAATCCCCAACGGCGTGTATCGCTTCCAGGATTGCATGGAGGACGACGGCGTCACGGACCAGCCCGTCTGGATGCGGTTGAAACTGATTGTCAAGGATGACGAGATCATTGCGGACTGGACGGATTCCGATGCGCAGGCCGCGGGCCCTGTCAACGCAACGTTCGTCGTCACAGCGGCGGCGACCTACAGCGCCGTGCTTCATGTGACCAACAAAGACATCCCCGTGAACTCCGGGTGTTATCGGCCGATTCGCCTGATCACAAATCCCGGCACCGTGGTGAACGTTCGGCACCCGGGCCCCTCGGTGGGAGGGAATACCGAAACACATCCGCATCTGCAAAACGTCGTCATGGCGGCGCTGAGCCAAGCGGTTCCCGAAAGGGCGGCAGCAGCCGAAGCCGGCACGGCGTGCAACTTCCTGTTTGGCGGAGTGCACCCGGAAACGGGCGAATACTATACGAACTATCACTTTGACGGCGGCGGCTGGGGCGCCACGGCCCTTCACGACGGCAACTCGGTGATGTGTCCAGTGAACGGGAATTGCCGCAACACGCCGGCGGAAGTCCTGGAGACGAAGTACCCCTTCTTGACACTGGAGTACAGCCTGCGGACCGACTCGGGTGGAGACGGCAAGTTCCGCGGGGGGCTCGGCAGCAAGCGGGTTCTGCGGGTCGTGGGTCCTGAGATCACCGTCAGCGCGCTGCTCGATCGGACTCGCACTTATCCGTGGGGACTCTTCGGGGCGGGACACGGAGCGGCAGGCGGGTTGCTGGTCAAGAAGAAAGGCGACAGCAGGTTCCGTACTTTCTCGGAAGTGTATGGGACCGTGTCCGCGACGAAGTTCACGAGGATCGTCCTTAGGGAAGGTGATGAGGTCGCCATCCTGTCTCCGGGCGGGGGCGGCTATGGCGCTCCAAGCGAACGCACGGCCGAACAGATCGAAGATGATGTCCGCCAGGGGCTGATCTCAGCCGCTGCGGCCCGTACATCCTACGGATACAAAGGGTGAGGGAATAGCTTCACGGAGAAGCATGGGACACTGGATCGATAAGAATGCAGCGTGGTACGACCAGACCATGACCTACTGTGCCTGCTGCGGCCTGGTGATCCCCAGCGGCTATTGGGAAGCCGAGGTTCGGGGCGAGGCGCTGATCTTCTGCAAGTCCGACTGCGAGAGGCTCTACCGCGAGCACCGGCTTGTCGAGGGCGATGAGAACGAGACGGTCTGACCTGCATTTCTCACCACCCGACGGTCGAAGCACGCGATACGAGCACCAGGACTTCGTTGCACTTGCTTGCCGTGCTCAACGTACTGTTCAAGTACGCCTGCGCGCGCCAAGCGGCTCGCGCCTTTTTCCTCCGCCCGGCTTGCGCCTAGTCCTAACGCCACTCTCACGCACTTCACCTCGCCGCGTGGCGAGACATGCAGGCTAGAAACGAAACCGCCTTATCAACGGCTTGAAGCGGCAACCGACCTTCTCGCAACAGCCAGCTCAGGTACGCAAGTCACACTCACCGCTACACATCCGTCAGCCCGATGGCGCCCCGGCAACTGGTTTGACAACCCCAAATTCGTCTGCGAGCATAAAAAAACCATTGTCCCGCCACGCTACTCCTCAGTAGCTCAATTGGTAGAGCATCCGGCTGTTAACCGGAGGGTTGTAGGTTCGAGTCCTACCTGAGGAGCCACCTATCATTCGCAAGTCTTTTTGTGTCAAGTACTTGGAAAACTAAGCGGCACGTTGTTACCACTTTCGCTACCAGTTCGTAGTCCTGAAAGTAGCAGAATGGAAGCATGAGCATCGTAGTAATAACTCAATAGGATGACTGGTACCCCGCATCGGAAAAAGTACAGCGCAGAAGTTCACTTCGACGGGGAATACCATCCGGAAATCACGCTGGGCTCTACCCGCGACAAAGCGTTCACGAAGATGGAGAATCTTCTCAAGGATGCAGGGCACCCAGGGCGTTGACGACCCCTCATCGTACACCTCGACGATACGAACGCCCGTCATAGAGCAGCACGTCCCCCAGTGATTCGCCATCAACGATGGCAGTACCGGGTTCGGCAACGCGTGGGTGCTCGCGACCCTGGGCTGCCATCTGAGGAACCTGAACAGGTTGTCTCCGTTCGAATGCTTCCGTACGACCCGCTCAGAACCGGAACCATTGGCCTTGCTTGCGCCGGTAGCTGGGATTCCAGCGGTCAACCAGCGCGTCCCGAGACTGCACGTGCGGCATGTTCTCTTCCAGCTTGGCCATCTGATCGCGGTCGATCTCGACGCCCAGTCCGGGGGCATCGGGCAGCGCCACCTTGCCGTCGCGGAAGGGGAGTTTGCCGCCCCGGATGATGTCCTGGTCGGGAGCGGTCCATGGATAGTGCGTATCGGCGTCGTAGGTGACATGCGAGATTGCACAGTTCATGTGCGTGAGCGTCGCCATCGAGATGCCGAGGTGGTTGTTGCTATGGCCCGAGCAACCCCAGCCGAGCGCTTCGCAGGTGGAAGCCCAATAGCGAACATTGTTCAATCCGCCCATGTGGTGCAAGTCCAGCAGCACGATGTCGATCGCGCCTTTACGGTAGGCCGGCCCGATATGCTCGGGACGCGTGACGACCGCGTTGGTTCCGAGAGGGATGGAGGTGTGCCGTCTCACCTCGGCCATGCCTTCCTGCCCTCGCGTGGGGTCCTCGAGATATTCCATGCCGAGAGGCTCAACCTCTTTAGCCACGCGCTTGGAGGTTTGAATGCTCCAGGCTGCGTTGGGATCGATACGGAGTTTGGCGTCGGGCACTTGCCGGCGCATGATGCGGAGCGCCTCGATCTCCTCATCCGGCGTCAGGACGCCACCTTTGAACTTGCACGAGCGAAACCCTTCGTTCCTGTTGAAGTCGACGAATTGCTGCGCACCCGCTTCGGCCGTGATCACACCTGGTTCGTCCTCGGTCGGCAGAATGAAGAAGACGTACGCCGAAAAAGGTGCAGCCTCACGGTAGGCGCCGCCGATCAAATCGCAGACGCGACGATTGAGAAGACGCCCGATCAGATCGAGGCAGGCTATCTCAACAGCCGCAAAGGCCTCGTAGTCTTCGATATTCCGGCGGAAATACTCAAGCTCGAACGGATCGCGGCCCAGAAGAAGGGGGCGGGCGGCCTCGATGTTCTCAGCATGACGGCGACCGACCTCGGAGATACCGCGGTGTCCGTCGGACGTTTCGATCTCGGTAATGGTCCGGACAAAGTGGGTGGCGTGAGCCGTGGTGGAGTTCATGATCGGCCGGTCTGGCGACGCGACGCGCGTCACTTTCACCGAGCTGATCTTCATACGGCTGCGCGGACGGTCGGCCTTCGGCGACCCGCTGCGTTTCGTCCCCGCCGCCGCTTGGCTATAAGCCAGGGAAATGTCGCTCAGGCAAGTAAGCCCCGTGACACCTGCCGCCCCCGCCATCAAAGCTCGCCTTGTCACCTCGGGGGCTTGCCTTTCGAGCACTTCTTCTGAAAGCAGCTTATCGTTTCTCATTTCGAAATCCTCTTTCCGCTGTGGAGCCTAGCCTGCATTTCTCACCACCCGACGGTCGAAGCACGCGATACGACCGCCATGA
>JAPPLB010000127.1:0-44259 GCA_028819575.1 Bryobacterales bacterium
TCCTGGCGGCCGTATCGCGTGCTTCGACCGTCGGGTGGTGAGAAATGCAGGTTAGGTCTCCTGCTTCATCGCCGCGCCGTGCGCAAACGACTGACGTGCCTGAGCTCCCCGAGGTGGAAACGATCATTCGCGGAATGGCGAAGCGGGTTGTGAACCGCCGCATCCTCGATGTCGATTTCCGTGAGCCGCGCACGGTTGTCGGTGATCCGGAAAAGACGGCGCGGCGCTTGCGCGGACAGTTCATCCGAGGCATCCGGCGGCACGGGAAATACATCGTTTTCGAGCTCGAGAACGAACGGCCTACTCCTCCGCGGCAGTGCTGTCTGGTCGTCCATCTGCGCATGTCCGGCAACTTCGTCCTCGACGGCGAGCCGGGACCGTATACCCGAGTGGTCGTCGAGTTGGAAGGCGGCCCGGCGATGGTGTTTCACGACATCCGGAAGTTCGGGCGCTGGCAGGTGTCGGACGGATTGCCGGCGCGGCTGCGGGAGTTGGGGCCGGAACCGTTGGAGATTGGCGAAGACGAGTTCGTCAAGAAACTCCGCGGCCGGCGGGCGATGGCCAAGGCGCTGCTGCTCAATCAGGAGTTCCTGCGGGGGCTGGGCAATATCTATGCGGATGAGTCGCTCTTCCGAGCGCGCATCCATCCGCGAGCCATTACGTCTCGCATCAGTCCGCGGCGGGCGGCGCGGCTCCATCGGGCGATCCAGGAGGTTCTCACCGACGCCATAGCCCAGGGTGGGTCGACCATCAACAATTACGTCAACAGCGAGGGAGTGCAGGGCTACTTCCAGTTGAGCACGGCAGTCTACGGAAAGGCGGGAAACGAGTGTCCTGCGTGCGGCAGAGCGATCCTGCGGATTATCGTCGCGAGCCGCAGCACCCACTACTGCGGACGTTGCCAGCGCGCTTGAAGACATGAAAGCCTCGTGTCACTTGATTCGGGAAGCGACTCGCCTCCCGATCCGGCAAGCCTGGACGTTACCCAAAATGCAGGTTAGGATGAACTCACTGATGCGACGCGTACTCGGATGGGTGCTGCCGGCGGTGTTGCTTGCCGCGTGCGCCCCGGATCCCGGGGACCGGATCTTTCCTTACCCCTACCAGGTGTCGGACCTCGATAACGGTCTGCGGGTCGTGACCGTCGAGACCGGCTATCCCGAGGTGGTGGCGCTCTACATCGTCGTCAACGTGGGCTCGCGCAATGAAGTCGAGCCGGGCCGCACCGGATTCGCTCATCTGTTCGAGCACATGATGTTTCGCGGCACGAAGAACTTCCCGCCCGAGCGATGGGAAGCCATCATGCAGGACGCCGGCGCCGAGACGAACGCCTACACGAGCGACGACCGCACCGTATATCACGCCGTCTTCTCGAAAGAGGACCTGGAACCCATACTGGAGCTCGAGGCCGACCGTTTCCGGAATCTGGAGTATTCCGAGGAAGTGTTCCGCACCGAGACCCGCGCGGTGCTCGGCGAATACAACAAGAACTTCGCCAACCCGATGCGCAAGCTCGATGAGATCGTGCGGAAAACGGCGTTCACCAAGCACACCTACCGTCACACGACGATGGGGTTCATCGAGGATGTCGAGAACATGCCCGCCATGTACGACTACGGGCTGAAATTCTTCGACCGCTATTACCGGCCGGAGTACACCACGGTGTGCATTGTGGGCGACGTGCCGGAAGACGCGTTATCGCTGGTCCGGAAGTACTGGGGCGGCTGGGAGCGGGGGAGTTACGAGCCGGAAATCCCTGTCGAGCCCCCCCAGGATGGGCCCAGGACCGTCGACGAAGGTTTCCACACGCCCACGTTGCCGATCGTCGCGGTCTCCTACCATGCGCCGGCCTACGACGACGAGGTCAACGATTCGGCCGTGCTGGACGTGATCTCCTACTACGCCTTTTCCGAGAACTCCGATCTCTACAAGAAACTGGTGGTCGAAGAGCAGAAGGTCGATGCGATGTTTCCCGCCTACTATGACCACCGCGATCCCTATCTGTTCTCAGTGGTCGCTCGGGTCAAAGAGGCGAAGGACACCGCGTATGTCCGGGATCAGATCCTGGCGGCCATCGAGCAGCTTCGCGATGAGCCGGTGCCCGCGCAGCCGCTCGAGGACGTGAAATCCCACCTGCGGTACGACTTCGCCCTCAGCATGAACAGCACTCCGGCCATCGCGTCGACATTGGCCCATTTCGTCAACATGCGCGGCAGTCCGGAGACCATCAACAAGCGCTACGCGCTCTACCAGGGCGTCACCGCCGCCGACGTGCAGCGCGTCGCGAAGCAGGTTTTCGTGGAGAATGAGCGCACGATCGCGACGCTGCGGCACGATCCGCAAGGAGGCGCCGACTGATGCGGCGCTCCTTGCTGGCCGGATGTCTCCTTGCCGCGAACGTCGTCGCGGCGCCGCCTGAGTTGTTGAAGCAGCCGAACGATTCGCCGCTGGTCACCTTCCGCATCCTCTTCCGGACCGGGGCGGCGTTCGATACCGAGGGCAAGGAGGGCGCCGCCGCCCTGACGGCCGCAATGCTCTCCAAAGCCGGAACGAAGGACAAGAGCTACGACGAGATCGTCGAGGCCCTGTTTCCGATGGCGGCTTCGGTGAACGCGCAGGTCGACAAGGAAATGACGGTCTTCGTGGGGACCACCCATGCCGAGAACCTCGAGAAATACTACGAACTTCTGCGGTCGATGCTGCTCGAACCGGGCTGGCGGGAGGACGATTTCCGCCGCCTCAAGGACGAGGCCAGGAACTACCTGCGGATCCAGCTCCGCAGCAACAACGAGGAAGAGTTGGCCAAGGAGTATCTGTTCCTCAAGGTCTTCGCGGATCATCCCTACGGTCATCACACGGCCGGCACGGTTGCGGCGCTCGACCGTCTTTCCATCGATGATCTGAAGTCGTTCCATGAGAGGTTCTACCTGCAGGGGAACCTCGTGATCGGCCTTGCGGGCGGCTATCCCGAGGGCTTCCCCGAACGCGTGCGGGACGACTTCATGAAGCTGCCGGAAGGAGCAACGGGAACGGACCCCATCGCTCTGCCGCCCTCGCCGAAGAAACTGCGGATTCGGATCATCGAGAAGGACACTCGCGGGACGCACGTCGCCCTGGGGTTTCCGATCCCTGTGAATCGATCCCACAATGACTGGCCGGCGCTCAAGTTGGTGCAGTCCTATTTCGGCCAGCACCGCTCCAGCAAGAGCTACCTGTTTCAGAGGATTCGCGAGATCCGCGGGATGAACTACGGCGACTATGCCTACATCGAGTATTTCCCGCGCGGCATGTTCCAGTTCAAGCCCGACCCGAACCTTGCGCGCAGCCGGCAGATCTTCCACATCTGGATCCGCCCCGTCGAGCCGCAGAACGGGATGTTTGCGCTGCGGATTGCCCTGTACGAGTTGAACAAGCTCGTCCACAACGGGATCACGGAAGAAGATCTCGAGGCCACGCGGCGCTTCCTGGGGAAGTTCGTGAACCTGCTCACCCAGACCCAGAGCGAAGAGCTGGGCTATGCGCTGGACAGCCGGTTCTACGGAATCGCGCCGTTTCGCGGCTATGTGAAGAACGCTTGGGCCGGATTGACCCTGGACGACGTGAACGCCGTCATCCGGAAGTATCTGCGGTCCACCGATCTCGATATCGTCATCATCACCAGGGATGCCGCCGCCATGCGCAACGCGATCCGGACGGGCCGCCCTTCGACGATCGAGTACGTGTCCCCGCCTCCGCAAGAGATTCTCGATGAAGACAAGGTCATCGGGCGCTATCCGCTGGACGTGGGGAGCATCGAGATCGTGCCGGCGGAGAGCATATTCGAAGGCGAAAGCTAGCCCGCCGCCTCAGTGGCGTTGTGAGCGTAAGGACCGGCGGCATCCCGGCCGGCCTGTATTTCTATGCCGGCTGGCCCGCGAGCGTCCGTAACGGAACCGCCACGTCTGCGGCGCCGCGCAGAACCGCCTTGTCCGGAGTGGCCAAAGGAACGCCCAGGGCCCGAGCGAGCGCGACGAACTCGGCATCGTAGGCAGTCAGGCCGCACTCCAACGCGACATCGATCACCTGTTGTCCGGACACGCTGGCGATACGGTCCGCCAGAACGGCAGCAGCATCGTCGCTCATCGCTTTGGCCTGCTCCGGGGTTACCGCGCCCCGCCGCACGAAGCCGACCAGGACGTTGTGCAACTCACTCATGAGGATGCGGGGTGCCGCCCACTCGGTCTCCCGCTCGAACAACCGGGCCGCGTCGGCGCCCTCCGCTCCGCCCACTACCAGGCGCACCATCACGTTCGTGTCGACTACGATCACGGTCGTCCCGTGTTCCGCATCTCTCGTAACGTGTCCTCACTGAGGTCGAGCGGTCCAAGTGTCTCGTTTCGCTTCCGGATGCGATCCAGGAGAGCCTGCGGGTTGATCGGCTCGGGGCGAACCGACTTCTCCAACCTCGCGAGGATCTCCCCATTCAGGCTGCGGTGGTTCCGTCTCGCGGACGACTTGAGCTCACGGTGCAGGGGGCCGGGGATTCCACGAAGCGCTATGTCCGGCAAATCAGCCTCCTCCGGCAAGTGTAATATCAGAATGATATCGTAAAAGTGTCAAGCGGCGCTCTGGTTCGGCGACCGGGTCTGGTCGAAAACAGCGCCTTCAGGCTCGGCCAGCCTGCCTTTCTCACCACGTGGCGAGGCGAAGTGCGTGAGAGGGCCGTCAGGACGAGGCGCAAGCCGGGCAGCGGAAAAAGGCGCGCGCAGGCGTACTTTCCGAATCGCCTCCTTTATCCCTCGGGTAACGAAACACGGCCTCTCCGGTTCACCGGCCATCAGGCATTTCTTCTGGAGCGAACTACGCCCCCGCCCATGGTTTTCACGAATCACGAGACACGAGACACGAATCACGGCCTTTTATCGCGTGCTTCGACCGTCGGGTGGTGAGAAATGCAGGTTAGTCACTACCAAATTGGTGGGGACTGGGCGGGGGCATATATGCGCTACTGAAAGTTCTGACTTGTCCTGCATTTCTCACCATGTGGCGAGGCGAAGTGCGTGAGAGGGCCGTCAGGACGAGGCGCGAGCCGGGCGGAGGAAAAAGGCGCGCGCAACATGGCCTTTAAGGTTTTTCACGAATCACGAGTCACGAAACGCGAATCACGGCCTTTTATCGTGTGCTTCGTCCGTCGGGTGGTGAGACATGCAGGCTGGCCTTCGTTGCCGTCGTCGCCCTCGCTTCCCTGACGGTGTCGGGTGTGCCTGGCCGGCTTTCCACACGCAAGGAGTGCGGGGTGGCCGCACGGCGCCTGGACCGGTAGATGCGCGAGGAGATGCAGCAGGGCCGGAGCTTGTGGGCCGGGACGCGCTGACGGCTTCTATGAGCGCGAAAAAGGAGGAGAACGATGGGCGATGAGATCGCTGTTGCGGCTGTCATTTTGTCGCTGGGGGCTGTGATCAGCGGGCTGATCCTGAACGGCCAGCGGGCGTTGCGCCTGGATCTGACGGGTCAACGAGGTGAAATCGCGGGGTTGCGCGGCGAGGTGGCGGGGCTTCGAAGTGAGATCGCGGGGTTGCGTAGCGATCTCCTGGAGGTTCGCAACGAGCTGGATCAACAGCGCGAGTTCATGGCGCCCCTGAAAGGGTTGCGGGAAGTGATTGCCAGCCGGCAGGCCGCCGGATAGTGCCCTGGCGGGACGGATGAACAACGACAACGACGATTTCTACCTCTTTATTTGGAATCCGATTCTTTGCATATGGATCGAGTCATGAAAATGCTCGCCGACCTCCGCTACGAGATGATTGACTTGATCGAGAGCAGCTATGGAAGTGCGGTAGCGGCAGTCGTCTTTTTCGCCAGTTGGGGAGCGCTGACCATGTGGTTCTTACTGTGGGGCTTCTTTCTCGGATGGATTCCCGCGGCGGTCATGGCGGCCTACATCGGCTACCGTTGTCGCTGATGAGAAACGGAGACGCGCGTTCCCTCAGGCACGCGATGCCTGCTTCGAGATGTGCCATGACTCCCGGATCGGAAAGTGGAAATGGCGATTGTGCGCTGCCAACGGCCGGCGGTCGTGTAACTGACGCGTCGGGGCGCATCCGGGAGTGACGGGCTTGCAGCGTCGGGGGCGAGATCATGGTACACTATGTTCGCTTTTTGTTCGCCATGGGGAGCGATGCGGAAACCGACCCGGCCCGAGCATCTGTACGTCGATTTCGACGGCTTCTTCGCGTCCTGCGAGGAGCAGGCGAACCCCCGGCTGTACGGCTGTCCGATCGGGGTCGTACCGTTTGAGGATGCGCGCAACAGTTGCGTGATCGCTTCCAACCCGAAGGCCAAGAAGTTCGGCGTCCGGACCGGGGTGGCCATCGACGAGGCCCGCCGGCTGTGTCCCCAGCTCGTTCTCGTGCCGCAGCGGCCCGATCTGTACGTGCGGACCCAGCAGCGGGTCGTGGCGGCGGTGCTCTCGGTGCTGCCGATCGATGTCGTTTGCTCGATCGACGAGCTGGCCGCCGTTCTGGAGAGGGGGGACTGTCCCGAAGACGTGGCGGGGCGGATCAAGCGGCGGGTGCGCGAAGCCGTCGGCAAGCGTATCACCTGCTCCATCGGGTGCGCGCCCAACCGCTGGCTCGCCAAGATCGCCGCGGACATCGACAAGCCGGACGGGCTGACCGTGCTGAGGCCCGGCGACCTGCCGGGCCGGCTGCTCGAGATCGGGCTGGAGGACTTGCCCGGCGTCGGCCGGCGCATGCGCGCGCGCCTGGAGCGGGCCGGTCTCTCGACGGTCGGGGACTTGTGGAACGACAGCCCCGGCCGGCTGCGCTCGATCTGGGGCAATGTGGCCGGCGCGCGGTTCTGGTACGCGCTCCATGGGTACGCCGTCGAACCGCCGCCGACCCGGCGCAGCTCCATCGGCCACGGCCGGGTGCTGCCCCCGGAGCAGCGCGGCGTTCCGGCCGCCCGGGAGCCGGCGAGGCAACTGGTCGTGAAGGCCGCGCGCCGCTTGCGGCGGGAGGGGTTTCTCAGCCGGCGTCTGACGCTGTCGGCCGACGGTTTCGATGGGCCGGTCTGGAAGGCGTCGATCACGATTGCCAGGGCGGCGAACGATGACCGGACGTGCCTGGGCGCTCTGGGTGTTCTCTGGACCGGGCTTGCCGCGGCAAAGCCGCGCGCCGTCCTGTTCCGAATCATGGTGTCGTTCGACCGCTTCGTACCGTCGGGCGCAGCGCAGCTCGAGCTGCCGTTCGGAGAGCCGGACACCTGGCGCGACAAGGCGAAGAGCCTGAGCGCCGCCGTGGATGCCATCAACAACCGCTACGGCCGCACCGTGGTCGGCTACGGGCAGTGCGGCGGCCCGGGCGGCTACTCCGGGGCCAAGATCGCCTTTGGGCGCATTCCCGACTGGGAGGATTTCTGGTAATGCCGCTGCGGTTGGGCGATTACGCCGACGGAGGCTGGTTCTTCATCGCAAGATGCGGGGCCTGCGGCCGCGAGGCGATCCTCGAGCCGGCCGACATCCTGGCCCGGACGGAAGCGGGAAAAGTGCATCGCGGCATGCTGCTGAGCGATCTCGAGGCGCTGCTGCGCTGCCGGGACTGCCGCGCAAAGAAGGCGTCTCTCGAAGCGACCGCCCGAATCCGCAAGCAGGCCTTCGTCGGAGGGATGGTCTGAAACGGCCCAAAGGCCGTGATTGGAAAAAGCCGTGATTCTTGCCCCGAACGGACTTCGCCTCGTCACTTGGTGAGAGATGCAGGCTAAGCTGTGTTCTTGAGGGGAGGCGCATCATGAGCAGGATCTTGTTGCACGGTCTGGCCATCCTCGCGGCGGTTGGCGGCGCGGCGGCCCAAACGGCGGCCGCCGACGCGCGCGGCAGCGCCGTGCGGCCCACGGAAGTCATCCGGCTTTTTGACGGCAAGTCGCTGAACGGTTTCTACACCTGGATGAAAGACACGCAGCGCGAAGACCCGCGCAAGGTGTTTCGCGTCACCGACGGCATGCTGCACGTAACCGGCGACGGATTGGGCGGACTGGTGACCAACAAGGAGTACCGCGACTACCACTGCGTTCTCGAGATCAAGTGGGGCGTGCGCACCTGGGGCAACCGCATCGATCGGACGAAGGATTCCGGCCTGCTGGTCCACAGCATCGGCGCCGACGGCGGCTATAACGGCATCTGGATGCCGTCGATCGAAGCGCAGATCATCGAAGGCGGTTTCGGCGACTTCATCCTGGTCAGCGGCAACGACAAGGACGGCAATCCCGTGCCGCTCTCGCTGACCAGCGAAACGGCCCGCGACCGCGACGGCGAAGTCATCTGGAAAGAGGGCGGGAAGCGCGAGACGTTCAACCTGCGGAACCGCAGGCGCATCAACTGGTATGGCCGCGATCCCGATTGGAAAGACGTGCTCGGCTTCCGCGGCAAGAACGACGTCGAAAGCCCCGACGGCCAGTGGACGCGGATGGACGTCATCTGCGACGGCGGCCACATCCGGATCTTCGTGAACGGCGTCAAGGTCAACGAGGCGTTCGACTCGTTCCCCGCCTACGGCCGCCTGCAGTTGCAAACCGAACTGGCCGAATGCTTCGTCCGCCGCTGGGAACTGTGGCCGCTGGGGAAAGGCCCCAAGCCCGCGCCGGCC
The DNA here is from genome assembly GCA_028819575.1 of Bryobacterales bacterium. GTDB lineage: Bacteria > Acidobacteriota > Terriglobia > Bryobacterales > UBA6623 > JAPPLB01. The sequence continues at coordinate 8,622 of JAPPLB010000127.1, forward strand.
GAGAATGAATAACGCGGCCTTCCTGGCAAAAAGCCGTGATTCGTGTCTCGCGAAAACCGTTGGCGGCGCGACGATGCGCCGCGGCTCGAATCACTAGCCTGCATTTCTCACCACGCGGCGAGGCGAAGTGCGTGAGAGGGCCGTTAGGACGAGGCGCGCGCCGCTTGGCGCGCACAGGCGTACTTGACAGTACGTCGAGCACGGCGAGCAAGCGCAACGAAGTCATGGCGGGCGTATCGCGTGCTTCGACCGTCGGGTGGTGAGAAATGTAGGCTAGGTGTGAAGGGTTGTCGCGGGTTCATCTCGATGCGATATGGTGGAGTCGGAGCGAATAACTGCCGATCCGTTGAAGCCCCCGGCGAGCTTGACGGATCTGGGCGATGACGGTCGAGGCTTGAACTGAACCGCGCCGCCGGCATAAGGAGTCGAAGTGACCGATAAGACCGAAGAGCTGGATGACCCCGAACTGGAGCGAATCCGCGGGTTGATGGGCGAGGTCGTGTCCAAGTCGTCGAAACGCGAAGACGCTTGCGTGTACCGGGGTGAACCGAAGTGCTACCCCGTGGTGTCGTCCGGTTTGTTCCGGAAGTGCCCGAACAGCTCGAACGAGGCGTTCGACATAGGCTGCGTCGAGCAGGAAATCGTCGATAAGGCGCGACCGCACACGGCCCTGGCCGAAGACGTGGAAATTCTCACGCAGATTCAGCACTTCGGCGGGGCGACGAACCTGATCGAATTCACGGACGACCATCTCATTGCGCTGTTCTTCGCGAGCCTCGAGGGCCACGGGACGAACGGCAGGGTGGTCTTGCACTGGCCCGAGTCGGACACGCTGGTCAGGCCGCAACATACGATGAACGGGGCTGTCTCGCAGAAGAGCGTATTCGTTCGGCCGCGAAGAGGGTTTATCGTGCCGGACGCCGATCAGGAGACCGTCGTCGTCCCGGCTGATCTGAAGCGCGGCATCTTGGCGTTCCTGGAACGCTTTCACGGAATTTCGGAGAGAACGGTCTACAACGACATACACGGTTTCATCAGGCAACAGACACCGAGCCGAAGCCGTTATGCACGGGAGTTTCAAGATTCGCTCACGAAGCCGCGGATCAACTGGATGAACTCCTTGGCGCCTTGCCTGGAAGCGCCGAAGATCATCATTGAAATGCACCGGATGCGCCATGCTTACCACCAGAGGGGGATGGCCTACGCAGACGGCCAGGCGAGCATGCTCCTGTTAAGCCCGCTCGGCGAGCTGGGTCCGATTAACTTGTACGCGAGCGAACTCAACGCGGAGGAGCTCGTCGAGCTCTTCACGCAGCTCATTGAGAAGAATCAGGTGATCAACGAAGCAATAGCCTATAGCCGGCGCGGCGCGGCGCGCCTGCACCAGGGAACAGCCGACTTGGCTATGAGCGATTTCGATGAGGCGCTGGCCCGGGACGAGGAGATGCCGGAGGCGTACCATGGCCGCGCCAATGCGTACCGGCTGCTCGGAAATGCCGACGGGGCGATGGCCGACTTTGACAAGGCGTTGAGTCTTGAACCGAGATTGGTTGCAGGGCTGATCGATCGTGCGAACGCAAGTCGGGAAAGCGGATCGCTGGACCAGGCCATCAGGGATTTGGACAGCGCGATCTTGATTATGAAGACGATGGCATATTCAGGGCGCATAGCAGTAGGAGACGGATACTTTTACCGAGCCGTTGCACGATGCGTCCGGCAGGAATGGGCGGAAGCCAAGGGCGATCTGGAGGCGGCAAGGCAAGATGGGGTCTTGGTGGCGTCTTCGTTCCGGAAAATCTATGGCGGCGTTCAGGCGTTCCAGGATGAGTGCCGCGTCACCTTGCCGTCTGCCGTTCGGACGATACTGCACGTTCTCTGATCTCTTGGCAGTCGCAAGCCTCCATTTCTCACCATGTGGCGAGGCGAAGTGCGTGAGAGGGCCGTCAGGACGAGGCGCGAGCCGGGCGGATCATACAAGCGGGAAACATCCGGACAGATGCCTACCTCGCCTGGACAGGAGGATGTTTCAGTTCAGTCGGGGAAGAAGACCAGCTTGGCGAGCATCAGCAGCACCGCCGGGCCGTAGACGAACTTCATGATCTTCAGATCCGACTTCACGTCGGCGATCTCCTGTTTCAACTCGGCCCACAGGTCGGTCAAGTCCTGCTTGGTGGCGAGGTCCTCGGCGATCATGATGCTCATCTTTGCCGCTCCTGCTTTCCATCCAATCTAGCAGGACCCAGGCTTGAGAAGACGACCCGGTGCCACGGCCGGTAAGGTTTTTCCCGAATCACGAAATACAAAACACGGCCCTTACCCTTCCGTCGCATAACGGATCCGCAACTCCAGGTCCGTCAGGACGGGGGCTTCGGCCAGTCCGCCGCGCGGGGTTGCCTCGATGCGGTTCTCGCCCATTTTCAGCGATGACGGGGGCACGTCATACTCGAGCCAGCCCTGCGCGAGGGAACCTCGGCCCAAGGTGTCTCCGTTGATCGTCACGGTGAGGCCGCGGGGGTTTGCGAGCTTCTCGACCTGCAGGCGGAGCTTGACGTCCGGGGGATTCCCCCGCGACGCGCTCCCCTGGAGGTCGTCGCCGACGACGAGGGGGATCGCGGTGGTCCGGCCGGCTTGCAGAGGCGACGGGTTCCGGGGCGACAGGATCGGCAAGCGCAGGTACGGGTCGGCGTTGAAGTGCTGCTTCACCATCGAGTAGCCCACCGCGTCGAGGCGGTACACCTTGTCGAGCCGGGCGAGCGTTTCCGGGTCGCCCAGTTCGCGAAACATACGGTCCCTGGTCTTGAACATGTTGAACGTGTAGATGCCGTCGGCGCCGGCACGCCAGATGTTCATCGCCAGGGCGCGATACGACTCCGCCGAGCTGCCGACACCCCTTCGGGATGGGATGGCGGGCCGGATGCAGGGGTAGACCGGAACGTCGTGGGCGTGTCCCAGGGCCACGGTTTCTTCCCAGGGAGTCAGTTGCACTCCGTTTCCGCCGATCAGGATGTCGAACAGGCTCTCCTTCAACCAGAGTTCGATATCGAAGCCCAGCGACAGGCAGGCGCCGACGGAATCGGGAACGCGAACCGCGACGAGCAGCGGGCGGCCGCGGTCGAGGCCGGCTTGTTCGGTCATCGTTCGGATGCGCCGCAGCAGCCCGGTCATCTGGCCGCGTTCTTCGGTCGAGGCCGGCTTGCCGGAAACCGCGTAGCTCTTGAAGAAGGGCGGGTGCCGCCAGAAATCCAGCTCCAGCCCGTCGATGTCGTAACGCCGGCAGATGTCTTCGATGACCAGGAAGGCCCGCTCCCGGACCGCCGCTTGGGCGTAATCGACGCCGCTCCAGTAGCCGTGAGCCAGCTTGTCCCCTTTCGCGCCGAAGAGATATTCGGGATGGTCGATCTTGAACTGCGCCAGGAACGCGTCCGAATACACGGCGCCGACGCCGTCGTGAATGTCGTTCATCCTGACGCTCGAGAAGATTTCGATGCCGTTCCGGCGGCAGAACTCGATCGCGAGTTGCAAGGGACTCGTTCCTTGCGCGATGAGCTCCCGGGTGATGTTGCGCGAAGCCCCGCCGTCCCCGCGGTCGACGAGATTCGTGAAGACCTCCGCCACGTCGCTGGGATGCAGGAAGGCCCCGAAGCTTTGGGTGTCGCAGTAGAAGAGGGAGTCGATATGGGTGCCCGGAATGGGGGCGATCCGGATGTCGAGAAAGGCCTCGGGCGTGACCGTCTCGCTTTGCGGGGCCTGTGCGAAACCCACCTGCGAGATGTCGGCGCCCTCCTGGCGGAAGTGCAGTGCGTCATCGCCGTCGTTGTTGTAGATGATGCGGCGGCGGCGGTGGGCGGCTTGTTTGCGGCGTTGCCGCAGGGCGTCCAACTCCGATGGCGGCGCCTTCGTCGGGCCGGAACAGTGCAGCAAGGGAAGCGCCGCGGCGGTCGAGGCCAATGCGGACAAGAAAGCGCGGCGGGGTTGTTTCGGGCGGCTTGCGCCGGACTGCCGGTGGGGGGTCAAGAGTCTTTCCTCCGAGAGGAGTCTACTCGGGCGGCGCGGGCGGCGGCAACCGCAAAGGCCGTGTTCCGTGATTCGTGTCTCGTAAATAACCGCGGTGCTGGCGCGGGGCGGTTGCGGCTTCCGGCCGCTGGTTGGCAGTTGCATGATGCCATACTCCTCACCCTGCCCCCGGCCTTTGGTACTGAAGCCCTTCAGTACCAAACTGCCCTGTTTCGAAAAAGCCGTGATTCGTGTTTCGTGACCCCAAAACCGAGGCAGTCGGTGCGGCCGTTGCTCCCAGGCGGCTTGCGTCAAGGCCGTGTCTCGGGGAAGGCATTGCAAGCCGTGACTTGTGACTCGTGACGCGGAAAAACCGTAACAGCCGTGTTTCGTAGGGCTCAGCGCGGGCCGCGGCCGCTTCCGGCGAACGGTCTATGGCTGAAAAGGCCCTGTTTCGCGTCCCTGGTTTGTTGCTTTTGCATCCCGCATCGCGAGACACGCATCACGAAACGCGGCTTTTTCACACGATGCTAGCCTGTATTTCTCACCACGCGGCGAGGTGAAGTGCGTGAGAGGGCCGTCAGGACTAGGCGCAAGCCGGGCGGAGGAAAAAGGCGCGAGCCGCTTGGCGCGCGCAGGCGTACTTGAACAGTACGTTGAGCACGGCAAGCAAGCGCAACGAAGCCCTGGCGGTCGTATCGCGTGCTTCGGCCGTCGGGTGGTGAGAAATGCAGGCTAGGTAGGTGCCCTGAGTGAGGCGAGGCGCGGCGATGCCGAGAAAGGTTGCCATTATCGGTGCGGGAGTCTCCGGGCTGGGGGCGGCCTGGGCGCTCGATCAGCACCCCGATCGATTCGATTTCCGGGTGTTCGAAGCGCAGGCTCAGGTCGGCGGCAATGCCGTCACGGCCGACATGCCGCAAGACGACGGTGCCTCGATTCCGTTTGATATTTCGGTCACCGCCTGCATTCCCTCGGTCTATCACCACATTCTTCTGTTCATGCGGCAACACGGTATCGAGTTGCTCGATACCCGCTTCAGCTACAGCGTGAAATACCGCGGCGGCGTCTATGCCCACGATTTCGACTCCGATATCAGGAGGCAGTTGCAACCGGAAATCGAGAAATTCCAGAAGCTCCTCAGACGCCTGCATTGGTTCGGCCGGTTCAACCGCTCCCGGTCCAGGTTGCTCAATGCTCTCAACCCGTTCAACTACGTCAGCATGGGAACAGTTCTCAACCTGGGCCGCTTCTCCGGCGATTTCAGGTACAAGATCCTGAAGCCCATGTTCGTCAACTTCCTGATGGCCACGAACGTCTTCGACATGCCCGCCTCCCTGTTTTCCCGCTATCTCGAGTTCTTCGATATTGAGACCGCAACGCCGATGCAAACCTGGGACCGGGGCACGCGGCGCCTCTATGAAGAGATGTCGGCGGGTTTTCAGGACAGGATCTATCTCGGCCGGCCGGTTCGAAAGGTCTACCGGCGTCCGTCAGAGGTGGTCGTGGAGGACGAGAACGGAAAGACGGAAGCGTTCGATGACGTCGTTTTCGCGTGCAACGCGAATCAAACGCTGATGATCCTCGACAAGCCGGGCTTCCTGGAGAGCAGTCTGCTCTCATCGATCCGATACGAGAGCGAGCTGCACAACCACACCGTGGTTCATTCCGACGCCTCGGTTCTTCCCGACAACGACGTCAAGCCGCTCGCCACCCGCAGCAACCACATCGAGCAGTACGGGGTGCGGCCCGACAACTACGAAATCACCTACATCATGCATAACCAGCAGCCCTGGGCCAATCGATCGGACAAGCCCTGCCTGGTGACCTACAACCCGATCAGCCGCATCGACGAAGCCAAGATCGTCAAGAAGTGGTGGTTTCAGCACATCGTGCACGATGTGCCTCACGTCGCCTTCCTCATTCATCTGTTCCGCTTCGTGCAGGGCAGGCGGCGGACGTGGCACTGTGGCGCCCACACGCTGGTCAACAGCCAGGAGACCTGTTTCGTGTCCGGCCTCGTCACCGCGAGACAGATCGGAGCGGATTATCCGTTTCAGGATTCCGAGGCAAGGAAGTGGTTCAACTTCTACGGCCGCATGATGTATGGATGGCGCTTCAGGAAGGCCTGAACCTGCACTGGCCCGCTGCGCCGAACTGCTCTCTATTTTAATTTAAGTCCTAAATTAAAATAGCGAACGCTCTTATTTCAATAAAGCGAATAACGGCTCGTCCATCATGCGGCCCGGAGAAATCGGCGGCGCTGGCCTGACGAGCGCCGGATCCGAACCGCTTAGCCTGCATTTCTCACCACATGGTGAGGCGAAGTGGGTGAGAGGGCCGTCAGGACGAGGCGCGAGCTGCTTGGCGCGCGCAGGTGTACTTGAACAGTACATCGAGCACGGCAAGCAAGCGCAACGAAGTCATGGCGGTCCTATCGCGTGCTTCGGCCGTCGGGTGGTGAGAAATGCAGGCTAGGGGAAGAAGACCAGCTTGGCGAGCATCAGTAATACCGCCGGGCCGTAGACGAACTTCATGATCTTCAAATCCGACTTCAGGTCGGCGGTCTCTTGTTTGACACTGGCGATGTCCTGCTTCACCTCGGTCCGCAGGTCGGCGATGTCGTGGGTCAGCGCGGCCCGCACATCGGCCAAGTCTTCTTTGGTGGCGAGGTCCTCGGCGATCATGATGCTCATCTTTGCCGTCCCCGCTCCTCATCCAATCTAGCACGACCAAAGCCTTGGGGAGACGACCCGATGACGTGACGAGTGTCAGACCCAAGCCGGTTAGCGCCCTTCGCCGGAAGCCGCAGCCACCCCGCGCCACGGCCTTCGGGGTTTTCACGAAACACGAGACAAGAAAGCAAGGTTCATCGGCCGTCAGGCATTTCCTGTTTGAGCAACACTAGGCCGCCACCGAGAGCCTTTCACGAATCACGAAACACGAATCACGAAACGCGGGTTTCTAGAAACTGATCCGTAGACCGGCGTTCGCCTGCCGGAACAGGCCCGGCTGGATGCCTTGCGGCGCGCGCGACGAGATGTAGATCTCGTCGAAAGCGTTCTTGATCGTGAAATACGGCTCGAACAGCCAGCGTTCGCGTCGGATCTCGTAGCCGATGGCGAGGTTCGTGACCTGGTACGACGGGAGCTGCCCCACGGTGCCGTCCACCGACGGCGCGACCGTCTGGCGGTTGTCGCCGAACTGTTCCGCCACGGCATTCAGGTCGATCTGGAAGCTCAGGCCCCCGAACTGCCTCACGCCGAAGATCACGCCGAAGGTATGCTTCGGAGCATAGGGGAGCCGGTTGCCGCCGTAGAGCACGTTGTCCGTGAATTCGGCCGTCGGCAGGTACATGTGGCGCAGGTCCGTGTAGAGGCTCCAGCCGGCGATGTTCGCCAGGCGGTTCCAATGCACCTTCACGGAGCTCTCGAAACCCTGGTGCAGCGTCGCCCCGCCGTTGGTCACCGTCGTGGTGGCGCCGCCGGACTCCGCCGCGGTGATGATCTGGTTCGAGAAATCCATCCGGAAGAACGTGAACTCGCCGGAAACCGCCTGCCGCCCCGCCAGCCGGATGCCGGCTTCGTAGTTCCACGACAGTTCCGAATCCAGGTCGAGGTTCTCGCCCGTGCTCGAGATCGCGATCTTGGTCCCGGGAGGCGCGAAGCCGCGGTGGACGCCGCTGAAGAACGTCACGTTGTCGTGCGCCCGCACCGAGAATCCCAGCCCCGGGATGGCTGTCGTGACGCCGTTGTCCTTGCGGATATCGACGTTCGTCGGCTCGCCCGACACGCGCTTGCGCGTGATGTGCCGTTCCTGGTTGTAGCGTACGAAGCGCACGCCCGGCGTCAGTGAGATGCGCGAGTCGATCACGAAGCGGTTCTGGACATAGCCGGCCAACGCCTGGCCGTAGCGGAACTCGTCGTCGCGGATGATGCCGGTCCTGGCGTCGAAGTGGTCCCCGTTGACCCGGCGGTCGTGCGCCTTCTCGTAGATGTAGCGGACGCCCAGGTCGAGATTGCCGTAGGCATGCGTGAGCCCGTAGTTCGTCTGGGCGCCGTAGACGTTGAACTGGCGGTTGCGGTTCCCGGCCGAGTTGCGCAGGTAGATCGCTCCCCCGGGCACGGATGGGTCCCCGGCAATGCCCAGGTAGTCGCGCCCCCGGTCCGAACGGTCGAAGTCCTGCCGGCCCCAGAAGCGCTTGGTCGAGTACAGGAATCCCGTGCTGCTCAACACCGCGTTGGGGCTGATCGTGTAGGAGTGCGAGAGCGACCCGGAGAGCCGCTCGACGTCCAGCGAGTCCGAAGGAACAGGGTTCTGGTCCGGGTTTGCCTCGAACATCGGGGTGGTCAAGCCCACGTAGGTCGAGTTCGAGATCTCGTCGTAGAGGCCCGTCTTCAGCGCGATCGCGTGGCTCTCGTTGGGACGCAGGCTGAACTTGGTCTGCACGTCCTCGATGTCGTAGTAGAACTGCCGCCATCCGTCGCCCTGCTTGTGCAGGTAGTTGGTGATCCAGCCCATCGATTGGTCGCGGTTGCTTCCGCCCAGCGACGCTTGGCCGACGAACAGCCCCCGCTGCCCGCTCTCGAGGTCCACCTCGCCGTGGAACTTCGAGGGCGGCTCCGGCGTGACGAAATTCACCAGCCCGCCGATCGTCTGTGGCCCGTGGGCGATCTGGCCGCTGCCCTTCAGCACCTCGACCCGGCTCATCCGCTCGATCGGCGGGGAGTAGTACATGTCGGGCTCCCCGTAGGGCGCCAGCGCGATCGGAATGCCGTCCTCCAGCATCAGCACCTTGCGGCTGCGGTTGGGGTTCAGGCCGCGCATGCCGATGTTGAGCCGCATCGCCGCCGGCCCCGAGTCCTCCCGCAGGTTGACGCCGGGAATGCGCCGCAGCACTTCGTTCGCGTCGATCGGCTTGGCGGCGGTCAGGTCCTCTTTGCTAACCAGATGCAAGGAACCGGGGATCGACGCACGCAGGTCCTCCAGCGTCGCCACCACTTCGACCGTCGCCCGGTTGCGCTTGATCTCGGTCACCTGGATCGGCAGGGAGGAAGCCTCGCCATTCCCCTTGACCTCGACCGGCTCGAAGTCCTCCGACGTGACCCGCACGGTGAATGTCCCGTCGGGTACGTCGTCCAGGCGGTACTGGCCGAGTGCGTCGGAGATCGTGGACTCCCCGCTTTCGACGACCTCTACTGTCGCTCCTGCAACCGGATAGCCGTTGGGATCGGTCAGGTCGCCGCTGATCATGCGGCCTTGCAAGGCCGCGGCAAGCAGCAGCAAAGCAGCCGGAGCGGCCGCTCCAGGGCGCAAGAGGGGCAATATCATGGCTCGTGTCCGGGGTAAGGTTGAGGGAGCGGAGAGAAACCCGCTCGCGACCGTAACCTCCGACAGTAATACATATTGCAACCCGTTGTCAAAGACCGACGGGAGCAGCGGCGCGATTTCTTCGGCCCGGCGCTCCCCGCGCCGTCAGGCTCGGCCGATGATCGCCTCGCCGGCGTTTTCCCCGGCCGGAAACCGCAGTCGTCCGCGCCGCCGCCGCGCATCAAGAATCACGAGACACCCATCACGAAACGCTGCCCGTAAGGTTTCTCCCGAATCACGAGACACCAAACACGAATCACGGCCTTGCATCCTCGTCGAGCTGTAGACCATTTGCAAGAAGCCGCAGTCGGGGACACCCCGGCTGGTGACAACAAAGCCGCCCGAGCCACGCCTTTCAGGTTATCCCGAATCACCAGACACGAGGCCTGAAACACGGCTTTTTGGTACTGAAGCCCTTCAGTCTTTTTTTGGCCGGGGGGCCGGTTTAGCGTGGAAGTTATGAGGACGCCGTGCTTGGGAACGGAAACCACATCCACGCCTGTCGTGGACGCCCCGGCTGGGGACAACAGAGCCGCCCGATCCGCGGCCAGGCCGGCCAACGGACGGCTGGTCTTCGCGCGGCGCGGCGCGGCGATGAGCGCCACGTCGGGGGCGCTGACGGCGGTGCGTATCGCCCGCGAGCAGGCCGCCGATTACCGCGTCACCCTCGCCGACCGGCCCGAATATAGCTCGGTCCGGGCGTACTGGTACGACACGGCCGCGGGACGGCGGATGGAAGTGACGGCGGGTGATGGCGAGCCGGTCTACGCCCTGCGCGACGACCATGCCCGCGAGGCGGCCGCCCGCGCGGCCGCGCAGGCCCGCCTCGACATTCTCAAGCGCGGCGCGGCAACCCTCAGCCTTACCCTCGAGCCGGGCGTGCCCGCCGTCAGCGCCGAAAGCCCGCTCGCCCTGAGCGGCTTCCGCAACGGCGTCGACGGGCTCTGGATCGCCGTCCGCGTCAGCCACGACATCGACAACAGCGGATACTCCACCCGTGTCTTGGCCGAGACGCCGACGGCTGGATGAGACAAATCCACCCTTCGTCCCGAGATCCGCTCGGGCCGGCATCGCGCCGGAATTTTTCCGGAAGACCCGCGAGGCCCCCTCCCGGACTGCTTCGGGCTGTGGGAGTGGGACCCCTTGGGGGCCCTCCCTTCGGGACCAAAAAGTTTGGGCGCGCCTTCCCAGGCGCTTACATCCAGCAGGTCTTCCCGTTGCTTTCTTCAGCCCTTGAGTTCGTTGAGAACCCTCATCCCGAGAACGGTGACGACACCGGCATACAGCGCGGTGCTGAGGCTACCGACGATGGAGTTCAGGTAACCGCCAATCGCGGGAATGTTGTTCAGCACTCCCGAACCTGCGGCAGCACCGACGGCGATAGCAACAACCAATAAGGATGACGCGTCCTCGCCGGACATCGCCGCATGAACCAAGCCAAGAACGACCAGCAACAGCGGTACGATGCCTTCCGGCAAGTCAGGTACGAAGGCCGCCACGACTGCCAGTAGAAGTACCAAACCAGAGATGACTCTTGTCGCCATTTTTTCTCCTTCACTTTGGGTAGTGGATGGCATCGCGCTATCGACCTGCCACGATGCGCATCAAAGGCGACCAAAGGGTACCACGAAGGGAACCCGGATGTGCAAACTTTTTTTGGGAATTTTCCGGCCTCTCGTGACGCGCGATGAAGAGCCGTGATGCATGGTGCGAAGGGAAGGCGGTTCACCGGCTGTCAAGCGGTTCTTGTTTCAGCGGAACCAAACCGCTTGCGCCGGCTTTTCGCGAGACACGAGACCCAGAAAACGAATCACGGCTTTTCTGTTTTTCTCGAGACGAGTCATCAGCCGGGCGTTTTGAGGATCTCCCAGATGCGGCGCTCGCTCAAGCCGTATTCCCGAGCCAGCCCCGCCACCGACCGACCGGCCTCGTAGCTCCTGATGATCTCGTCGTTGCGGCGAGTGCGCACCGGATCGTCCAGCTTGGCGATGTAGAGCCTCGGCGCCCAGCAGCAGCGACAAGGGATGGCCGGCGCGGTAGCGTCTCGGCACCTTGAGATAGGCCCCTCCGTGACGCTCCACCAGCGTCAGTGCGCCTTGGCGCCCCGCGACTTCGGCAATGCTTCCGAGCGACGGCGGCAGCTTCCGCAGCGGGCCGGACTCCGTTCTCATGCGCCGCCGCAACGCGGCACAGTAGTCGCGCTTGACACGGTCCAGCGCCGCTTGCGCCTCCTCGACCGTCCCGCGCAGCGCGTCGCGACAGTGGGCATACGCGGTCGCCAGGCGCTAGATCTCGTCCATCGAGCGGGATTGTGAGCCATCAGCAGAGCTTGTTATGGCATGGACCTCCTTTCGATCTCTTCAAGGGCTGTGTTTAAGGAAAGGTCGTGATTCGTGTCTCGTGCTACGAACTACGAGCCTGGGACCAAGAGAGTCGACAGCTTTCTTCCCTCTCGCTACAGGCCCTTCCCGGCCGGCCGCCGCGTGTTGCGGCCGGGAAATGTCCGCCGGCCACTCCAGCTCCTGCGGCCAGCGCTCGGAGAATTTTTTTAAAAGAACCTCGGCACGTCGCAGAGTGATCGTGCGTCCTTGTTCCAATCGGGTGAAGGTGTCGCCGGAGCCGGTGACGTAGGTTGAGACGGTAGACAGGGTGAGCGCCCGGTGGGCTGCGTACCGCCGGGCCAGGGTGGAGCATCGCGTCGCTTTTCATGCGCAGCGATTATCGCTATTGGTAGCGAAATATATCACGGATATTTCGCTACCAATAAAAAATATTTCGCTAAAGTATGCGAATGGACGTGCGTGACATCCCTGCGATCGTCCGGCGCCAGCTCCAGCGCCGTGGCACGAACCCTTTCCGAGCAGCCGTGGAGGCCCGGCTGCCCGGCAACGCGGTCCGCTATGTTCTCGAAGGCAGAGAGCCGAAAGTGGGCCGTATGGCGGAGGTCTGCAAGGCTCTAGGGCTGGAATTCTATATCGGCCCGCCGCGCCGACGGCATCTTCGTGGTGCGCACCGCTGACGGCGCGGTGGTCAAGCGCGCCGGCAAGAACGCCTCAGGCGCCTGGTTGCTGATCAGCGATCACCCGGCCTGGGAGCCCGTGCCCTGGCCGCGGGACGCCGTGGTCATCGGCGAGGTGAAGTGGATGGGAGTGACGTTGTAAAGCCGAGTCTCGAAAAAGCCGTGGCTCGTGTCTCGGGAAAAATCATAAAGGGTGTGATTCGTCCGATACAGTGGGCTCAGCCAGCAACCGCAACGCTTCCGGGATCGGCTGGATCGGGCCGTCAGTAGGCCACGCGCGCTACTTCCTACGAAACACAAGTCACGAAAGATGGTCAACTCGCTAACTCGGCCGTTCTCCAGCACCAAGTTGCAGCGATTTCTTGATGGATCGGTAATCTTGGCGGCCGTGGCGACCGTCCCGATCATCGTCCTCCAGATCTCCGGGCGCACGTCACCCGCGATCGTCACGATCGATTGGGTGATATGGGCCATCTTTGCCATCGACCTTGCGGCGGGCGTCGCCGGCGGCAGGAGGCCGCGCCTCCATCGCGTTCTCGACACGGTGATCGTGGTTACGAGCTTCCCACTGCTTCCAGACCTTCTGTCCACAACCCGCTTGATTCGTCTCACGCGCTTGTTCCGGGTGGTCCGGGTCGTGGCGGTGGTCGGTCGAGCCGTTCCTGCTCTTCGCGCCACGGTAGGGCGCACAGGCTTTCTTTATCTTGCTGGAACGGTTCTCCTGATCGTGATTGCCGGCGCCGGTATCCTCACGATCGTGGAACCCGAAACGGCGGGGTTCTGGTCGGCTGTGTGGTGGGCGCTGGTCACCACCACCACCGTTGGGTATGGGGATATCGCCCCCGTGTCCCTGCCCGGCCGCGTGATCGCCGTGGTGTTGATGGTTTGCGGAATCAGTCTCATCGCGGCCCTGAGCGCGTCGATCGCGGCCTATTTTGTAGGGTCCGACTCGGACGAGCGGCTGCGACGAATCGAAACGCGCCTGGAACGGATCGAACAGGAGTTGAAAGCGGAACGGACAGACAGGAAATGACTCGGCTGCGAGCGGAATGCGACGAGGCTTCTGGATGATCCGGAATCTTCCCCACCGGGCTTTGCGAACAGCGGTAAAGCTGATCCTGATACTGGCGATCGCAGGCGTGGTCCTGTTCTTCTGGTTCCGCACCTCGCTCCCCCGGCTCGACGGATCAGTGACCGTCGCCGGTCTTGAGCAGCCGGTCTCGATCGTGCGCGACACGCGCGGCATCCCGCACATCTACGCCAAAACCGAGAACGACGCCTGGTTCGCCCTCGGCTATGTCCATGCGCAGGACCGGTTGTTCCAGATGGAGATGCAGCGGCGGATCGTACAGGGCCGGCTGTCGGAAATCATCGGCGCCTCAGGCCTGTTGTCCGACCGGATGTTCCGCTCCCTCGGCCTGTACCGGCGCGCGCAGGAGAGCTTGAAACATCTGTCAGCAGAGCCGCTTACAATGCTCGAAGCTTACACGGCCGGGGTGAACCAGTGGCTGCTGACCCGCAAAGGCACGCTGCCGCCGGAATTCAACCTGTTCTTCGTGGAATTCGAGCCCTGGGACCCAGCTGACACCATCGTCTGGGGCAAGTTGATGGCGGTCCGGCTGTCGACCGACTGGAAGAGCGAGCTGCTCCGGGCGCGGATCATCCAGGAGGCCGGCGAGGCATCTATCCCGGTTCTTTTCCCGCCGTATCCGGGCGACGCGCCCATAACGATCAAGTCCTACGAAGAGCGCCTGCTGAAAGGGCTGGATTTCGGACCTCTGTTAGCCGCCCTGCCGCATGAAGTGTTCGGCGCGGGCGCCTCCAACGCCTGGGCGCTCAGCCCCGAGAGGACAGCCACCGGCGCGGCAATTCTGGCGAGCGATCCTCATCTCGACATGAATGCGCCAGTATTGTGGTATCTCGTCCAGATTAATGCTCCAGGTCTGAGTCTCAACGGCGCCACCGTACCGGGCGGGCCGTTGCTCGTTCTGGGTCATAACCGCCACATCGCCTGGGGTATGACGTCCGCCCACATCGATACTGACGACATCATCCTGGAAAAACTCGATCCGAGCGATCCGACCCGCTACCTCGTCGGCGACAAGTCGCTTGCCTTCGACATCCGCACGGAAAAGATCAAGGTTCGGTTCGGTGAGGATGTGAAGCTTACGATCCGCGAATCGCGCAACGGGCCGGCGCTCGACTTCGGTGGCGACTTGAAGGATCTCGAGAAGAAGGAACAGCGCGTCGCCGTTCTGCGCTCGCCCTGGCTGAGCCGGGCGGACACCAACTCCGCCAGCTTTGCCGGGGTCAACAAGGCGAAGAACTGGGACGAGTTCAGAAACGCCCTGCGCCTGTTTGTCGGCCCGGTGCAGAATTTCGTATACGCCGACAAGGCGGGCAACATCGGCTATCTCGTTCCTGGCGCCATCCCGGTTCGCAAGCTCCCGGACTCCGGCTATTTGCCTCAGGACGGCTCCGATCCCTACAGCGAACTGACCGGCTACATTCCCAACGACGCGCTGCCGCAAAGCTACAATCCACCGGACGGCGTGCTGATCACCGCCAACAACAGGATCGCCGGCGGCGACTATCCCTATTTCCTGTCGAAAAGCTGGGGCGACCATTATCGCGCGACACGGATTGCGCAACTCGTGGCTGCGAAACGGCGGTTCATGCCGGACGAGATCGCCCGGATGCAGGCTGACCATGTCTCGCTCGCTGCGCGAGCTACCCTGCAGCCGATGCTGAGGTTCGAACCGGCCGGCGAACTGCAACGGCGCACTATCGAAATGATGAAGGGCTGGGACGGCGCCATGGCGCTCACCCGGCCGGAGCCGCTGATCTACACCGTCTGGTTCTACGAACTGAACCGCCGTCTCTACGGCGACGAACTGGGCGATGTCGCCGACCGATTTGTTTCCTACCGTCCGGAAGTGGTCATCAACATCCTGACAAACCACCGGAAATGGTGCGACGATGTCCGGACCAGAGCGACGGAGGACTGCCCGGCGATTCTGCAGCAGAGCCTGACAGCAGCGCTGGATTTCCTCTCCGGCAGGCTGGGCGACGATCCGTTGCTCTGGCGCTGGGGCGATCTGCATTATGCCGAAATGAGGCACCAGGCCTTCAGCCCGATTCCGCTGCTCAGCCGGCTGACCACGATCCGGATCGCCGCCAACGGCTCCCGTCATACGGTGAACAAGGCAGCGATGGACTACCGCGAAGCCAATCCGTTCGCTGCGCGGCAGGGCGCGGGTTTCCGCGGCGTCTACGATTTCTCCGACCTGAAAAAATCACGCTTCACGATCAGCAGCGGCCAGTCCGGCAACCCTTATTCCTTCTATTACGACAATCTGGTGCAGGACTGGCGCGATGTGCGCCACTGGCGGTTGGCGCCGGATGAAGCAACGGCGCGGCAGAGCGCCATCGGCGTGCTGAACTTGTCTCCGAAAACCTCGAACGCTCCGGGATCCGACGAATGACCGTCGCCCGGAGTATCTTCTCACGCACTTCGCCTCGCCACGTGGTGAGAAATGCAGGTCAGGCGGAGCGCACGCCGACCCTGCACTCGCGCATCCTGTCCGGCGGCGTGACCTCAGTGGTGTTGATGGTTTGCGGAATCAGTCTCATCGCGGCCCTCAGCGCCTCGATCACAGCCTATTTTGTAGCGACCGTCTAGGACGGGCGGCTGCAACGAATCGAACAGGAGTTGAAAGCGAAACGGACAATATCAGGAAATGACTCGGCTGCTCTGCTCTTTGCTTGATACCGAGGTCGTCAACGAGGTGAATGGGGATAAGGCCGCGATTCATGTTTCGGGAAAGGCCGTCGGAAGTGGCCCGGCGCCACTCGACAATGAAACGCCTGACGGTCGCGAACCCACTCCCGGTTTCGGCGCGCATCACGAAACACCCGTCGAGCCGCAGGCGCCCGCGCTATGCGCCACGAGACAAGAGACACAGCTTTCTACAGGCCGGCCTCAGTGGCTTCGATCAATGCATCCACGACCCTTCTGAGCGCCTCTTCGGGCGTAGCTCCGGACTGCAGCGCCGCTCGATACGCCTCGACCTGCATGTGGGAGCTGGTTCCCCGAGAGATGATGTTTCGGGCGTGTTCGATCTCGTTCACGCAATCGAAGAACTCCGCATCCTCGCGCAGGATGCCGAGCAGTTCTTCCATGAGGTCGGGGAAGGGGACGATCTCTCCCCGTCCGAAGTCCACCATGCCCTGGTCCAGGCCGTAGCGCTGCGCCCTCCAGCGATTCTCTTCCACCAGCATCCGTGCGTAGACCCGCCAGCGCTGGTTGTCCCGCCGCAGCCGGTAGAGCATGCGGCACACGCAACGGAACAGCGCGGCGCAACAGATGGCATCGTCGATGCGGGTACAGACGTCGGTGATCCGCATCTCCAGTGTCGGGAAGCGGGCGCTCGGCCTGACGTCCCACCAGATCTTGGTGGCGTCCTCGACAAGCCCCGCAGCGATCATCAGCTCGACGGCGCGTCGGTATTCTCCGTAGCTCGCGAAGTTCTCCGGCAGTCCGGTCCGCGGCAGCTCATCGAAAACGCATAGCCGGTACGAGCGGAGTCCTGTCTCGGTGCCTTCCCAGAAGGGCGAGGACGTGCTCAGGGCGAGAAGATGAGGCAGGAAATACGGGACCTGGTTGAAGAGATCGATGCGGAGATTGTCTTCTTCGATGCCGACATGGACGTGCATGCCGCAGATGAGCAGCCGGTGCGCGACGACCTGCATGTCCTCTTGCAGAATGCGGTACCGCAACTTGTCGGTGGGCTTCTGCTTGCGCCATTGAGCAAAGGGATGCGTTGACGCAGCAATCGGCGCCAGACCGTGCTCACGGGCGATCTCCGCAACGGTCCGGCGCAAGTGCATCAAGTCGGCCCGCGCCTCGGCGATGGATCCGCAGACCGAGGTGCCGACTTCAATCTGCGTGCGAAGGAATTCCCGGCTGAAGTGGCCAGAGAGCCGTATCTCGTAGGCGTCGATGAGCGCGGGAGGCGGCTCGCTGACCAGATCCCGCGACTGCCGGTCGACGAGAAGGTACTCTTCCTCGATCCCGATGCTGAAGCTGGGCTCTCGCAGCGGCATCAACTCACTCCGGGCAGGGAGCGCAAGTCGGCGACGACGCCTGCCAGGGCATCGCCGAGCATATCGGCATAGAGTTCGATTCCGGCCCGGTCGCGGATCAGGTCTTCGCGGATTTCGACGAGGGCGCTGGGAATCCCCGCGGACGAGGCGTGGAACTCCTGCGAGAAGTCGAAATGGTCTCGGGCTGAATAGGGCTCGTTGTCGCCGACGACTACTCCCGGGTTGGCGCGAAGGGCTTTGATGAGAGGCCGCGCCATCCGCGGATCCTGGTCCCAAAGCGCTCCGAAGTGCCAGGGCCGTGCGGAACCGTTCAACTTGGGCGTGAAGCTATGGATGGCTGCGAAGATCGGCGCTGAGCCTGTGCGCCGGATGCTTTCGAGGACGCTCGCAATGGCCTGGTGGTAGGGCGTGAACAAAGCCTCGGCGCGGCGCGCGGCCTCCGCCGGATCGAGTCCGAGATTGCCCGGGATGACCGTGCCGTCACTGATTTCCAGGATGGACGTCTCGGATCCGGGCTTGCGGTTGCAGTCGATGACGAGGCGCGAATAGCCGCTGAACACGGCCGGCGCATCGAACCGCTCCGCAAGCCGGCGCGTCACCTCCGCGGCGCCGATGTCCCACCCGATATGGCGCTCCAGATCCCGAGAGGCGAGCCCGAGGTTGCCCAGAGACTCGGGCACGGCATGCGAGGCGTGGTCGCAGGTGAGCACCAGCGGAGTGCGGCCGGCCGCGTTGACGATGCAATAGGGGGGCGGCTCATGATCCGCCAGCAGTGGCGCATGCCTCGTTGGAGGTCTCTCCGCGGTTTCGATTTCACTTCTCACGGCCGCATCTCTGTCCAAAGCTCGATTCGGAGTTGACGCCGGCTGGGCTTCGTGCCCTCAAGTTCACAGCGGCAGCGGCTCGATGCTGCGTTTGAAGAAGCTCTCGATCAGATGTTTCAAGATCGATCCTTGGCATTCTAGCAACATGCCGGGGCGGGAATGAGAGGCAGCCGTGTGTCGTAGTCCGGGACGGCGAACTTCTTGAGCTGAGCAAGGACACTCCCGATGACCTTCCCCGAGACACGAAACACGGGAGAGATCCGTGTTCTGCATTCGGAACAGGCGGCAGATGAAGTTCAGCGGGTCGAAGGAAGAACTGCGGTGGAGGCTGAGCGACGCCCCGGTTGTCGTCGAGCTGAAGGAAGTCGCGCCCTCGCCGTCGCTCGAGGCAATCTGCGAAGATGGGCCCTGGAGCGCAGGGTCGATCAGGAGGACGAAGGTGACGAAGATCAGCTTGATCGCGGGCTTGCTGGCCGCTTTGACCGCCTGGGCGGAGTCAGGACAGCGGGCGGGGGAATCGCGGGAGTTCGACGGGATGGAGTTCGTGTGGGCGCCGTCGGGGGAGTTCCCGATGGGCTCGACCAGCGCTGAAGCCAGGAGTAACGAGCAGCCGGTGACGCAGGTTCGGATCAGCCGGGGGTATTGGCTGGGCAAGTACGAGGTGACGCAGGGGGAGTGGCAGTCGGTGATGGGATCGAACCCCTCGAGGTTCTCGGGGTGCGGGAACTGTCCGGTGGAGAAGGTTTCCTGGAATGATGCGCAGGAGTTCATCGGGCGGCTGAACCAGGGGTCAGGCGGGATGCGGTACCGGTTGCCGACAGAGGCGGAGTGGGAGTACGCGGCGCGGGCGGGGACGAGCGGGGACCGCTACAGCGGGGATTTGGACGCGATCGCGCGGTACGGCGATGGCCTTGATGGCAGCACGTATCCTGTGGGTCGGAAGGAGCCCAACGCGTGGGGACTGCACGACATGCTGGGTAACGTGTACGAGTGGGTGCAGGACTGGTACGGCGGCTATCCAGGAGGAACGGTGACAGATCCTCGGGGTCCGGATTCAGGATCGAGCCGGGTGTTTCGGGGCGGCAGTTGGTTCAGCCCCGCCAGGAACTGCCGTGCGTCGTATCGCTACGACTTCTCGCCCGGAGCGCGCAACTTCATTGTCGGAGTCCGCCTGCTGAGGACGGAATAACCCTTTTTGCTTTTATCCGGTTTCCCGGTGCGGAGCGACCAGGGGCGGGGCAACGCCGGCGGCATAAAAGGTGCCGTCTTGAAGGCTCTCTCGCTGTGGTCGTTGTGCGATGAGAACAACCTCTCCTCGGACTTGGCGGGCGCGCCGTTCAGCGACATTACCGACCGCAACGGGAACGTGATCCCCGGCGCGGAGTCCCACGGCATCTTCCCGTACGCCCGAACCTCCCGCTTCGGGATCAACGGGGAGTACTCCTACGTCCGACCAAGCATCCGATTCCAGCCTGCTCAAGGCCACGAAAAGCCGTGACTCGTGATGCGCGGCGCAAACGAAAGGAAGGTTCACCGGCCTTCAAGCGTTTCTTTCTTGAGCGAACCAAGCCCCTTCCGACGGTTTTTCACGAAACACGAGACACCAGACACGGCTTTCTTCGGACGCTTTGGAGGAAGATCTCTATCGGATCAAAACCGGTTCTCATCCAACCGCCGGTGGGCATCGGAGTCCTTGAGCGCCTCTCTGTCCTTGACGTAATCCCAGGGCGTCTTGCCAAACCGGTCCAACGCTCTCAGGTCCGCTCCCGTGTCCAGCAGCATGGCGATGACGGCGGGATTCTCGTTTTTTTCAGCCGCCCAATGCAGAGGCGTCTTTCCAAACTTGTCCCGCGCCGCAAGATCCGCACCGGCGTCCGCGAGAGCGGTGATAACGGCGGGGTGCTCGTTGTGACCAGCGGCATGATGCAGAGGTGTCGTGCCAAGCATCATTTCCCGGGCATCAAGGTCCGCTCCGGCGTCCACGAGAACGGTGATGACGGCCGGATTCTCGTTCGCCATGGCCGCATGATGCAGGGGTGTCATGCCGAGCATAGCCCGCGCCTTGAGATCCGCGCCGGCGTCCACGAGAGCGGTGATAACAGCGGGATTCTCGTTTCCAAAAGCCGCTGAATGCAGAGGCGTTAAGCCGTTCTTATCCCGGGCCTTGAGATCCGCGCCAGCGTCCACCAGCACGGCGATGACGGCGGGACCGTCATTGGACGTGGCTGCACTGTGCAGGGGAGTGTTGCCCATCTCGTTCTGCGCCTTGAGATCCGCGCCTGTCCGGATGCAGTCGGCCACATCCGCAGCGGTCGCTGTCTCAAAAAACTCCTGCGAATTCCAGTCCGCGCAGTCGATGGCGGTCATCGGGGCAGCCACGACCGTCAAGTAGAGGCTGATCACCGTGGCGACCTGGATCGAGAATCTTGGTTGCATTGTCATCCGCCAAATCCCCAGCATTCGTCTCTTTCTCGCGGCAAACTATTCCTCTGTCATTCGCAGACCACGCCATCTCCAACATCCGCGTCATGCAAGGGCGTCTTGCCAATGTCAACGACGTTCCTTGGCCTCGCCCTAGGCATCTACTCACAGCCGGGGGCGGCTACGGCTTCCGGCGAATGGTCTACGGCTAGACGGGTATTTCATGATCCGCGATTTGTGATACGTGCCGCGAAGGGGAGGGGTTTCACCGGCCGTCAGGCATTTCTTTCTTGGGCGAACCAAGCCCCTTCCAATGGTTTTCACGAATCACGGTCTTTTATGAGAAAGTCCCTTCGCAGCCCGCGCCTTTTCCCGATTGCGGGATCGCAAGTCTGATAGGTTGGGTCCATGGCAAGAAGCATGGCTGTCAGTGTCGAGGACTATCTGGGGGAACTTCCCCGGGAGCGCCGCGAGGCCCTGCAGGAGGTGCGCAAGGTCGTCTTGGACAACCTTCCGGCGGGATATGTCGAGACCATGAACTGGGGCATGATCACGTATGAAATTCCCTTGGAGCGGTATCCCGACACGTACAACAAGCGCCCTCTGATGTACGCCGCCCTGGCGTCTCAGAAAAACCATATGTCGCTCCACCTGATGTGCGTGTACAGCCACAAGGAGTCCCGGATACGGTTTGAGGAAAAATTCAAGGCCAGCGGCAAGAAGCTGAACATGGGCAAATCGTGTGTTCGCTTCAAGAGACTGGAAGACCTGCCCCTGGATGTTGTCGGCGATGCCATTGCGGGAACCTCTGTTGACGCCTATATCAGGATCTACCAGGAATCCCGAACGAAGCAGAAGACTTCCGCGTGACGCATGGATTGACCGCGGTTTGGGCATTTTGTGCCCGTGGGCATGGGCATCTCCCGGCTGCCCGCAGCGGTTTGAATAAGGCTGGACAAAGCAATTCATCAGTGACGGTAACTTGGCAGCCTTTGGTGGATGCCTATGACGTAACGAATCACGAAGAAAGCCGAGATTCGTGATGCTCGGCGCAAACGGGAGGGGTTTCACCGGCCTTCAGACGTTTCTTTCTTCACCGAACCAAGCCCCCCGCGAAGCCTTTTTCCGAGATACGAAACATGAACACAAACCACGGCTTTTGGGGACATTCCTGAGACACAGGACACGAAACACGAATCACGACTCTTTCGGTCTTTCGCGACCTCTCCGATTCTGATAACCTTGCCCTTATCATGCGACGTCAAGCACTTTTCTTATCAATCCTTTTGACCTTCCTGGCCGCCGCGCCTGCTCTCGCCAGCCATCCGGACGCTGAAGCGCTGACTTGCGCGGATCGCTCGGTCAGCGCCAGGGCCGTGCGCACGACACAGGACGTTCAGGCGTTCGTCCAGTGCGCCTACGAGTTCGTCCAGGAAATGGGCTTTGAAGAGGCCCGGCGAGCCTTCCACAAAGACAAGCGCTGGAAGAGAGGCCCGATCTATGTCTTCGTCTCCGAAGTCACACCGATGACCGAGCAGACGCGAAGCCTCGTCTTCCCGCCCGACCCGTCGAGGGAAGGAGCAGTGCTCGGAGAGCTACTGCTCGACGCCTTCGGAAACAACTACTACCAGGAACGGCATCGCATCCTGAGCAGCTTCGGCGAGGGCTGGATCTATTACGCCTTCACCAATCCGGCGACGGGACGGGATGAGCCGAAGGCTTCCTACGTCAAGAGCATCGACTGGGACGGGATCCCGGCCGCGATCGGCTCGGGAATCTACCGCCGTGACATTCCGGGATCCTGCAATAGCGAAGAGGTCAACGCCATGGGGCTCGAGGACGATCCTTCCGACGAGAGGCTGCAGGAGTTCGTCCGCTGCGCCGCCATGGAGTTGGAGTCGAAAGGCTATTTCGCCACGATCCCGCTGGCGACCGATCCACGGTGGAAGCATGGCTCGATCTACCTGTTCGGTGTGGACACGTACGGCGGGGCGCTGTTCAGCGGCGATCCCGACAGCGGGCAGCCGGGCGCCGGTGTCTCGGAGTTGAACGACATGATGGACGGGCCCTTCGGCGGCAGGGACGTGGTGAGCGTGGGGGATGCGTTCGGGGAAACCTTGCTGTACTACACGGCGCGGAATCCCGCCAGCGGCGAGATGCAGGACAAGGTGACGTTCGTCAAGAGAGTGGTGGTTTTCGGCCTGCCGGTGCTGATCGGAGCCGGCTATTATTCAGGCTATAACCCCCGGCCTAGTCCCTTCCCCTTCTAGCAGGGGAATGGAGTAACAGGCCGTAATTCGTGTCTCGTGATGCGCGGGGCGAGATCGGGCGCCGGTGTAGTCTTGGCGTTTGTCAGGAAAGCGCCGAGTTACAGGTGGAACCGGACGCCTCCTTCAATCTGGTCGGAATCGATCGGCTGTCCTCGACTTGAGCGAAAGCGATAACCGAAGCGGAACTCCATGCGCCGTGAGAGTCGAGCGGAGAGGCCTGCCATGATCTGATAGGCAAACCGAGTGTCGTCGTAGGCGACCGTGGTCATGAGGGAGTGAGGATCGCTGGTGTTTCCCGAGTCGGGTGCCGGGATATCTAACAAACCTGAGAGGAAGTCGGGAAGCGCGGTCTCCAAGGTGACGCTGGAGTTGATGACCCCATTGTGGAAGAAGGATCCCAGGCCGAAACCGGCATAGGGACTCACTTTCCATTTGGGGTAGCGGTAGTAGACATTGCCCATCAGGGACTGGGTCTTGATGTCTCCGTCAATCCTTATGCTGATCGGGATACGGCCGGAGGCTTCAGAACCTGTGGAGCCCGTATTGAAGCCCTGGGAGAGATTTACAGAGGGAGCACCGACAGCGGCTTTCTGGTACCCCCATTCCATCTCGGTCGAGAATCCCTCTTTGAAGGAGTAGCCGAATGCCGCCGAGAATCCGGCTCCCGCATTGAAATCGATCCCCGCGCCACCGGCGTCCGATGGATTCTTGGGGTCGTATGGGAAAACGGCTGATCCAGCAAAACCGACAAAGAACTCCCCAGCTCCGTCAGTATTCTCAGCGCTCAGAGGTCTGCACGAGAACAGGATGAAGAACAGGAGCAGGGAGCATCGGAGGAGTTTCATTTCCACCTTCCCCGTGTCTCGTGTTCCTGGTTTCGGAAAAAACATCGGAAGTTGTCCGGCGCCGCGCGACAAAGAATCTCCAGAGAGACGGTTACTCTCTCATTGTCACATCGTGTCTCAAGTATCACGGCCCTTCTTCCTCATCTTCGACTGCATAACCTGGAAGGCTTACGGGCGGGGCAAGGGTTCATCATCGGCTTGCAGAGCAGGAGTCTGGGACACGTACTTCTCTACGATAGGGAACAGGTCTTTGCCTTCGAAGATGCCACGATTCGACAGTTTGTAGCGGTAGTCCTCTCTGATCCAGCCCTTCTGATCAATGATGAAAACGTGGGGTACTTCGAATCTTGGCCGCTCCGGAGTGAGCTTGAGATAGGAGATCGCCACTTGTCCGCAGTCGAACAGGATCACGTTGTCTTGCAGGCTGTTCCGCGAATGATATTGAGCCACGGTCGCCTGGGTTTCAGGCGGTGAATTCACGATCGATAGCACCTGGATCCGGTCCTGATACTTCTGCTGCAATTGCGACAGCACCTTCGAGAAACTGCTGCAGTGGGGGCAGGTGGTCTTCATGATGTTGAGCAGCACGATCTTGCAGCGATAGTCGTACAGGTCGTGATGTTTCAGGTCCGAGTCGGGCAGTGAATAACCCGGAGCGCGCCGACTGGAAAGCTCGTCCGATGCCCAAGCCGAGGCCGCGAGCACGAGAGCCCATCCACATACGAGAGCACTTCTTCGCATGATTAGCACCTTAGCAGAACAGTCTGTGATATCGTGTGGCCCATCACACCGAGAATCCCCTTCGTGCTGAAACGCCGTCATCCGGCAGCGTCTTCACTACGCTCAGGCTTTGGTTTGTCGGCTGGAATCGGAACCACTCCCGAATTTGCCAGGTCAAACAGACCACGGCGCCCGGGCAAACTCAGGGCAACTTCGAGATGGTGCCGCGCAGAATCGCTGTTGTCGTCTCCGAGGAATAGGTGAACACTGTGAAGGCCATTCTGAATTGGAGAAGCACTCTCGTTTTCATTTTTTTTGTAACGGGTGTGTTTTGGATTCTCACGGACACGGCACTGGCTCAGGAGTCGAGGTTCTATGTCGGTGTTCCTGTGATGGCTGAGCGTCTGGATGTTTTCTATGAGAAAACCGTCGACAACACCGACCCGCGCAACATTTCACCGAGCAAGGGAAGGGTATATCGGGCGGACGATTCCTCAGCCGGCACGGCAGGTGGCGTTGGTTTCTTGGCTGGCTACCGCGTTCCTCTGGGTCCGAGCGGCATCTTTGTGAGCGGCGAGGGAGACGTGACCTTTCCCGGCGGTGCGGTGCGGGGGCACTTCGAGGGCGCAGGAGCTTCCGAGAGCCGCACACAACTGGGGGAAAATTGGCCCGAAGATTGGTCCTTTGAAAAAAACAGAAGCTATGGCTTAACGGTCCGGTTGGGCGCCGGCATGCCGGCGCTCTCAGGCTTGAGCGTGTATGCTCTCGCCGGTCTGCGTCGTCTCGACGCGACTCTCCGTGCGGATTATGTCGGATGCTTCAGTTCCGAGTTGTGTACGGACGCCGAGGAATTTACCTCGGGAACGTTCAAATACGATGAGGATTTCACCGGGTGGACGACCGGTGGCGGTCTGGAAAAGAGGCTTGGGAACGCCGCGATTCGGGGCGAACTGCGCTACACCGATTACAGAAGCGCAGATAGGGTTGTTCCGTACGACGACCTTGGAATCAAGGTGCCGATCGGCCTGGGAGCGGACGGAGTCGGCTTGCTGGTGAGCCTGCTCTGGTATTTCTGAATTCCAGCCCGTCGTTGGGGTCTTGAGCCCGACTCTCCCGGAGGCCGATGGTGATGCTGCGACGTCACATTGCCGGCGGATCTTGTGACGGAGCCCCGGACATGTCGGCGCACTGCATCTGCTCGGCTTGATTCATGCCCAGGCGGTCCGGCGGGGGCCTACTGCTTCACCCACTTCTGCAACAGAGGGGGGCTGAGGCGCGGAGACCGGGTCAGTCCGGCGAACACATTGCCCAGGTCGTCCGCTCCCACTCCTTCCGGGTTGATACCGTCGATGAAGGCCCAGAGGGAACCGTCCTTCGCGCTTCCGATCCGAACCCCGTTTTTCCATCCGGCATTGACAAGCACTCCGGCGATCTTCCTGTTCGATTCCGAGTCCTTTGCATACTATGTAATTTTTCATGTGATCCGTCACCGTACGAGAAAATCACGTAAAACCATGTAAAACATACACTTAGGGGCGTCCCTTGACGGTGGTTTAGGCCATTTTGTACACTGTTGATCGCGTTTTGAAAGTGACAACAGGAAGTGACAACATGGCGAAACAGAATCGTTTAACCGCTTCATTTGTGCGGTCCGTCCGGAAACCAGGACGACACAGCGACGGCCGCGGTAGCCGCGGTCTCGCGCTACTCGTGCAGGCCGACGCCGCAGGCCAAATCCGAAAATCCTGGATTCAGCGGATCAAGGTAGACGGCCGGGTGACGAATAAAGGGCTAGGCGGCTATCCGTCGACGACCCTGACCCAAGCGCGCAGCAAGGCGATCAGGAACTGGCTACAGGTACAGGATGGTAAGTCACCGTTTACGAAACGAGTCCCGACGTTCGCGGTGTGCGCCGATCGCTGCATCCGTGAATTAGTGCCGACGTGGAAATCAGGTAGCCGCTCTGAGGACATCTGGAGGCGTTCGCTGGACGCCTATGTCATGCCTGTGATCGGTGACATACGGATAAACGAGATCACAGCGAAACGCCTACATGATTTGTTGACGCCGATCTGGACCGCGAAACGTGCAACAGGACTGAAGATCATGCAGCGTATCAGCACGATCATGCAATGGGCACAGGTTCAAGGCTACAGGAAAGACGACCCGACGACGGCACTACGTCCACCGCGAAACGGACAAGTAAAACACTTCGACGCGCTACCACACGGCGAGGTGAAGGCCGCGGTGCAAGCAATCAGACGTTGCAAGCAATGGGACGCCGCAAAGGCGGCGGTGGAGTTTGCGATATTCACCGCGGCCCGCTCGGCCGAGGTATGCGGCGCGACGTGGGATGAGATCGACCTGGACGCAGGCACCTGGACGATTCCCGCCGCCAGAACGAAAGTGAAGCGCGATCATGTCGTGCCGCTCAACGATGGCGCGAAGTGGGCATTGACCGAGGTTATCGGCAGGCATCCGACCCTGGTATTTCCATCGGCGCAAGGCAAGGTCATGAACGGCCTGATTCTGCGGCGTGTTTTACAAGCGGCAGGCGTAGAATCCACGGTCCACGGATTCCGATCATCGTTCAGAGACTGGTGCGGAGAAACAGGCCAACCGCGCGAAGTGGCCGAGGCGTCCCTGGCGCATGTCGTCGGATCCGCCGTCGAGCAGGCATACGCCAGATCGACCATGCTGGCCAGACGCCGTGAATTGATGAAGGCGTGGTCCGATTACCTGTTGTAATGCGCCTTTTGGCGTCCCTGGGCGTCCCCACGCCACGTTACGCCGTTTATGGTGGTTTACCACCATCCTGGCCTGGAAAACGTCCCCCTGGCGTTCTACGGCAGGAAGTAAAAAACGCCCTCCGGCTCAACAGGCCAGAGGGCGTTTTCTCGATCCTGGTTTACTTGCTGAAGATCGCCGTGATCTTCTCGACCAGGGTTTCCGCGTAATCCAGCTCCTTCGCACCGAACGCGCCGGGCTTCAGGCCAGCACGCCGTTTTTTCAAGGCCGCGGCCACGGCGTCGGCGCGTTTCTTGAAGTCTGCTGCGTCGTGGTTGTCGAGCAGCCAGATCACGAGCTGCCGAGGCGGGATCTTCTCGATGGGCTTGCGGACGACCTTCACGGTCTCGATTTCAAAGGATTTGCTGTTGGTCATTGTGGTCTCCATTGGCGGGTCTGCCGCCGAATCATTGAATTTCCAGGAGGGTTGCTCATCCCGAAAAGGAAAGCAAGCGCATCGTTAAAAAAAGTTTGTGGCAATAATACGTCTTTCGGGCAGACCAGATATAAAATGTAATCGTGAAAGCGATATCAAGCCCAGAGCGCGCAAGATACCGCCCTGCTTGGAGTGCCGTGGATTTGAGCGGTTCACGGTATGGCATAGAGGAAAGATTTTCACAACACGGGCCGGCGTTAGGTAGGCGTGAGTAAACCGCCGATTACGCGCTAAGCCGTTCCAAGCACCATCTGACGGGTGACCTGCCCTAGATCAATCAGGCTCGCGCGACGGTATCCCATACGGTCATAATCGTTAACGCATTTGGGACTAATTAGCCTGCTGTGGTAACGCTACCTGACAGCATGGCATAGACCCAGATGCGTTCAAATAAACCCTCCAATCATATTTACTCCTTAATAGTGGTTGAAACTGGTTGATGCAGGTTGAAACTGGTTGATGCAGGTTGAAACTGGATACTGGTTGGGGATAGTGGTTGAAACCGTTAATAGAGAATCGATGATCAATGACATCGATCATGATCGTTGATCGGAGTGTGAAAGAATGAAATACAAGGACGAATCAGGAGTACGCTTTGAAGCGATCATATGCAGGCATTGTGCTCGAACAGCGTATAAACCAAACTACAAACTGGATCGTGAGTGCAGCTCACAGCATGGACATGTCTGGCATCCTTTGATGTGGACTCGGACATCTAAGCTGTTACGTTGATGTAAAATATCTATGAGGTCTTCTGCCGACGGCGGAAGTATCGCAAAAACCAATCAAGACAAGGGCCTCACTAACCAGTGAGGCCCTTGCCTCTTCATGGTCGACAAAGAAAGTATGTGGCAATACTCAGCCATATTGACAAAGCAGATGTACAATCAATAGTGAAACATTGATTGTTTTTCTCCTACCAAACAGCCCGCAGACTTAACGTCGATCCTACCAATTCGACGGCAGAGTCTGCGGGCCTTTTTTAACAAAATATGGCTCCAAGACTTTGAAATCAGGCCAGCGAGAACGTCGCCTGTACCTGCTTCGTAAACGAGAATGAAACTCCTGCCATTTCAGAGACGTTATATCGACGCCCCAAATCAGATCAAGTGTCTCAGTCTGCCCAGGGGAAATGGCAAATCAACGCTCTGCGCCTACCATCTGGCTCACGTTCTTGAGACACAGCCGAACACCAGTAACTACGTGTTTGCCCATTCTTTGGGACAGGCTCGGGATACGATATTCAAGGAGTTCAAGCGGTTTATCAATCAGGACGATTACCGGATCTCCGATAGCACAAACAACATCTGCAGGGCAATCCACAAGAAAACAAAGAGTGTTTTATACGTCCGGTCAGCTAATCCGAAATCAGCTATGGGTATGGTCGGCGCAAACTTAATCGTTTGCGACGAGCCAGGGGCCTGGGAGGTCAACGCAGGCGAGGCACTCTGGGACGCCATCGAGACCAGTCTCGGCAAACCTGGAGACAAATCCAAGGTCTTTGTTGTTGGTACGAGAGCACCTGTAAATCCAGTCTGGTTTCAGACCTTGTTGGCAGACCCCAATAACTACGCGGATTTGATGGTGGGTTCTGCCGACAAATGGTCTGATCTGCGACACGTCTACTCCGTGAATCCGGTAATGCGCCTGTTTCCAGAATCACGGAAGAAGCTAACGCAGGAGAGAGACCAAGCGCTAAACGATCCCAGGTTGAAGGCGAGGTTCTTATCCTACAGGCTCAACCTGCCGAGCCAGGATGAATCATCGACCCTGCTCACCGTTTCCGATTGGAAACGGTGTCTGGCTCGGCCTGTACCTCCACGAGAAGGACGGCCTGTTGTTGGCGTTGATTTGGGTGCAGGTAGAGCGTGGTCGGCCGCGGTAGCCGTCTGGCGTAATCAACGCGTCGAGGCCGTTGCACTATGTCCGGGTCTACCGAGCGTCAGAGAACAGGAACGCCGGGACAAGGTATCGGCCGGGACATATCAGAGATTGGTCGACGCAGGCAGTTTGATCGTTGCCCAGGGCCTGCACATTCCGCCGGTCAGCGGGTTGCTGTCCTGTATTGCCGAGTGGAATCCGCAGGTCATTGTCTGCGATCGGTTCCGGTTACAGGAACTCAAGGATGCACGTCCACCCTGCGACGTAATACCAAGGATCAGTCGGTGGTCAGAATCCAGTCAGGATATTCGAGCAACTCGAGCTATGTCAAAGGACGGGCAGCTATCAATCGATCCCGAATCCAGGGACTTGCTGGAGCATTCGTTGTCGGTTACGACCGTCGTGAACGACGATGCCGGTAACGTGATGATCAAAAAGTCTAAAAACAATACTGCACGAGACGACCTCTCTTCCGCTCTGGTGTTGGCGTGCGGCGTTGTATCCAGGTTCAAAGAACCACGGCCTTTCAGATATGTCGTATGTCGATAGTCGACTGGAAGGTTACCGTTGGTCCAAGGTCCGTAAGGTGATCTTACGGCGTGATCGTTATACCTGCCAAAAGTGCGGCGCAGTTAATCGGCGTCTGCAAGTCCACCATATACAGGAGCGTCGTCACAGGCCGGATCTTAAGTACACTCTCTCGAACCTATTAACCGTTTGCCGGACGTGTCATATAGAAATTCATTCCGCAGATGTACCGAGGGACAAACAAGAGTGGCGAGATTACGTAATAGAACAGCAGGCTTCGTGAGATATGTGGCAAATATCACTCTCAAATCAAGACCAGAGGTATAATCTTAGTAATAATTGATTTGGGCATAGCAGAATTGCACAGTCCTTAATTCAAAGAGAAAGAAGGATTGTGCTATGTCAGCACCTATCGAGATTGTTTCAGGCCCTTTGTCCGTTTGGATTTCCCCCCACGGCGAGGCCTTCCCCACCATTCAGACCACACCAGCAGGTAATTGGGTCAAGATCGGCGCTACTGGAGCAGGAAGTATTTCCGAAGACGGTCTTACGATCAGTCACCCTCAGGAGTTCTTTGAAGTAAGAACGGCTGGATCGACCGCGGTTCAGAAGGTATTTCGTACCTCCGAGAGTATGATCGTTAGTTTTTCGTTGTTTGATATCTCCGCTCCAGAATACAGCAGGATGTTGAATAACAACACGGTCGGCAGCGTTACCGCAGCTGCAGGCGTTGCCGGTGAAAAGAGCGTCGACATTTACCGCGGTATGAACGTAAACGTCAACGGCCTGCTTGTTCGAGGCAGCCTAAGCCCCGGTCAAGATGGTGCCCCTGTCCAGTATGAGATCCCCAAGGTTTATCAGGCGTCCAGTCCCGAAGTGGTCTATAACAAAGGCGTAGCCGCCGGCCTCGCTTTTGAGTTTACGGCCATCTTTGATGCCACTCAGTCGGCGGGCCAGGAACTCGGACGTTATGTCTATCAAACCGCAGATCCGGTGAAGGAGTAAAGAATGTCAGAACGAACACGTCTTGAAGTACGACAAAGAGAAATCCGCGCCAAGCTTACTGAGCTTGGTAAGGCCGATAGTCCGAGTGACGAGCAGCGATCAGAGATGGACAAGCTTACTACTGAAGCAGTCGATATTGATCGCAAGCTAAACATCTTGGACGTCACTAAAGAGGAGGAGCGCTCGGTCGAGGTCAATGATGCGGAGACTAACGAGATCCGTGAGTTGCGAAAGAAGAGCCAAATTACCTCCTACATCGCCGCGTCTCTTGGAGGCCGAAGCGTTACAGGACCGGAGGCGGAGTTCAACGCCGCTGTAGGTATTGACGCCTCGGAGTTTCCAGTCGAGTTGCTGGTCCCGGATGAAATGAGATCTGTTACCGACGCCGACGGACAGGTTACACAGCAGCCCTGGATTCAGCGTTTGATGGCGGGCACAGCGTCAGGTGTGCTTGGCGTAACGTCCCGCAGTGTTGGAGTGGGTGTCCAGTCGGTGCCTCAAGTAGCAACCGGCCCTGACACCTTCACGCAGGTTGCCAAGGGTGCATCCGCTACCGAATCCACGTGGACGGTCAGTACGATTCAATCCGAGCCCAAACGTGCGAGCGTTAATTTCAAATTCAGCATGGAAGATATCGCTCGGCTTCCCAGTTTGGAAGAGCAGCTCACCAGCGACATGCGCCGTGCAGTAGCCGAGAAGATGGATCGAATGCTGTTCCTTGGTGACGATTCTCCAACAGGAACTGCCGCAGATATTGTTGGGTTTCAGACCGCAACGATTACCGAGAAAACGATCAAACAGGCGGACAAGACCAAGGGTGAAAAGTGGCTGGCTCTGCTTGCCGAGTTGCTCGATGGCCTTCATGCCGAATCGATGAACGATGTCCGTTTGGTGGTCTCGACGAGCACCAATCAGGCGTTTCTCTCCACGGTGATGGCTCCGCAGGTGAGTACCCAAACCGTGTCAAGTTTTCTCAGGGAGAACAACCTGTCCTGGACTGCTCGGAACTCGCTTGCGGCTAACACGTCTGCCGATAGCTTTGCCGGATATGTCGGTCTGCAGAAGGGTATTGCCGGAGCAGCCGTTCACAACATCTGGAACGCTGGATCGTTGATCAAGGACGTATACAACACGGCCGGCGAGACTACGCTCGTGCTCAACGTACTCCACGACTTTGTCATTCCGCGAGCTACCTCCTTCCGCAGGTTGAAATACGTCGCGTAATGTCGAACCTTTTGATCAGCGGCCCTGCTGGTGGAGGCAAGTCTCAACGTCTCAAGGAGTTGTTGGACGAGTCCGAAGAACCCACAGCAACGGCCGACTTTCAAAGTCTGTATGCCGCCTTACTTCAGCAGCAGCGTGATCCCTCAGGGAAATATCCTTTGAGGGATCCCGCCTTGCTGCCGCTCGTGGAGTATACGCGCAGATCAGTGATTACAGGCGCTCGCAAGCGAGGTATCAGGATTCTGGCAACCAACAGCGACGGCGATCCAGAACGCCGCGGATCGTTGTTAGACGAGCTAGGCCCTGACAGTGAAGAACTGGTTATCGATCCCGGTCAAACAATCGCGGAGGACAGGCTACGTAGCAAGGACGGTAGTTTGTCTCCCGAATGCAGAAACGCCCTGCAGCGATGGTACGCCAAGAAATATCGGGATAACCCGCGGCGTCGATACAGGAGATAACGATGGACGAAATCAGATGCAGCGTGAATTACCTGCCGGACGAAACACGGCAAGGACCAGGACGTCTTGTTGGCCGTCTTTTGTCATACGGCGAACAGATCGTCCACGGCCAGGGACGCGAGACATTTGAATCTCGTTCTTTGACGTTCGGTGACGACGGCATCGTCTTTTATGACAGCCACGATGTTACACCTCGACGGCCTGTAGCCATTGTGCATCCTGAGAATCGTGATACCGAGGCAGTCGTTGACTTTGTCTTGCCTGATACTGGCGCAGGGAGACGTGTAGCGAAACGTTTTCGAGAAGGATCGTACAAAGGCCTGTCTATCGAGTTTCGAAGCGTTAGGGAGAAATACGTCGCCGGTGTGCGCCGTATTTCCGAAGCCCTGGTTAATGGGTTCGCCGCCGTTGAAAGCCCTGCCTACCCTTCGGCACAGGTTGAGGTCCGATCAAAGCGTAAGCAGAGAAATCCTTACTCATGGCGATAACCAACGATCAACTAGTAAACGCCCTCCGACTTGGTGACAGTGACGAAGAACTAAACCTCGCTATGCGCCTAAAAGGTGTTGGAGAAGCCCTGGTCGAGAAGCGTTGTCCTGCAGCCCCGGACGCCATTAAGGCCGAGGCGGTTATACGCATCGCAGGCTGGCTCTATGACAAGCCGAATTACTCAATCCACAAATTCTCCAGCATACTCAAAAACTCTGGCGCAGGAGAATTGCTCCTTCCTTGGGTGGTTGTTTCCGCCACATCAACAGGTGACTAAATGAGAAACGACGGAATACAACTTGATCGCCGTATTGCTCTCGTCGCGACAAAATACACAGGCGACGGTTCTTCACTGCCCCTAAAAAACGTAACTACCTGGGTATGGGCACGACGAGAAGAGTTAGGTTCGGACCATCGGGATCGCGCCATGTATACGATCCGATACAGACCCGGTGTTACTACAGCGTGGCACGTCGAGGCAGGCGGCAAATGCTACGACATTCAGGAGATCGAGTTTATCGGCCGTAACAGGTATCTCAAACTCACAGTTAAGGAGATTGGTTAGATGTTCAAATGGTTTGGTAAACAGGAAACCCGATCGACATACACCGACCATGTAGTCAGTGCTCTACTGGCCGCTGCCACCGGATCTGCTACAGACGTTGGTACGACCGCGGCGGTGCAGGTTGTCGCAGGTGCTGTAGGACGCGCTTTCGCTCTGGCATCGACCAGCGAGAAACTACTTACGCCGGGCGTGTTGACAACCATGGGAACAGACTTGGTCCGTTATGGATCGACGACATGGCTCATTGATCCTGAAGGACTATTCCCTGTTGCAGGCGCATCGTTGAAGGCAGGAAACTACAACCCCAAATCATGGAGATACGACGTCGACCTCAACGGTCCGCACTCCACGACAACCAAGAAAAACGTACCGTATGAGGATTTGATCTCCGTAAGGTTGAATACGGATTCGATGGCACCCTGGCAGGGTGTGTCGTATACGACCAAGGCAAAGACCTCCAGCGCATTAACCGCCAATCTTTTGAAGTCATTGAGCGATGAGGCGTCAGGCCCTGTAGGTAGTTTCTTTACCGTACCCGGTGGAGATCTCAAAGCCTTGACAGCCGATATTAAAACAGCAAAAGGCGCAGCCTTGGCGGTACAAGGCGGCGAGACAGGATTTGAGACAGACAATCGTATGAGTCCCCAATCGGACTTCGTACAAAAGCGGTTCGGTGTATCTACGCCTCAGGGAACAGTCGAACTGCTAAAGACGGCATACGAGCAGACGCTCAATTCTCTAGGAGTTTCAGGGTCTCTATTCTCCAGCACAAACAACGCCGGGGCAATCGCAGCCTACAGGCAGTTTGCCTTTGGACTGGTACTGCCGCTTGGCCGTCTTGTTGAGGCCGAATGCTCCGAGAAATTGGAAACGAAAATTACCCTGGACTTTGCCTCCATACGCGCCGTCGATGTGGCCGCTCGTGCTACAGGATTCAACAAACTGGTCCAGGGTGGTATGGATCTGGAAAAGGCCCTCGCCATATCAGGATTGCTTCAAGATGAAAAATAACACAGACGTAGACATTAACTTCGACGCCGAGCAGTTGTTTCAGGACATGATCAAGACCGCCAAGGACGCCGTCGACGAGACGATGGAAGAGGCGGTGGATCACGCTAAAAAGAACCACCCTAGATGGCGGCGTCAAACCGGACGTACCGATCGAAATACCCAGGTAATCGAGAAGGCGAAACCTACAGGTTTCAAGGTTGAAGGTACTTGGGGCGTCGTAAAAACTCCCTATGCAGGCGTCCTTAGAAAACGCGGCGACTGGCTCGCCGCGGCACAGAACGAGAAGGCTCCCGGTCTCTCCGACAAACTCGAGCGTAAATGGCACCAGCGCAAACGAACCCAATCCAAGTAGCCCAAAAATACGAACGTCCTTTACTCCGTAACCCTGCCTCGATTCGCGTCCCGGCGCATATCGAGGGCACCCCTAACAGCAGGTGCATGGACTGCGGATCGCCTGACATTGCACCTGGCAAAGTAGCGCATTGCAGCAAGTGTCTTGAATACTGGCTCGACCTGTTTCATTACAAGACGTGCATCGAGTGCGGCGTACGGTTCGCCATAGAGGAACGACCAACCGCCCTGATCTGTTCGCCGCGGTGCAGGCGAGTACGTCTATCGAGATTGGTAACGGAACGCCGGCGCGCCTTGCGCAAGCCGATACCCGAGCGGCCCTGCGCCGTATGCGG
>JAPPLB010000127.1:44359-51372 GCA_028819575.1 Bryobacterales bacterium
AAGCCGATACCCGAGCGGCCCTGCGCCGTATGCGGTGAATCCTTCACGCCAAAGAACCGCCGGCGCTTGATATGCTCCGAACCATGCCAGCGGTGGAAACGCCGGCGCGCCTTGCGCAAGCCGATACCCGAGCGGCCCTGCGCCGTATGCGGTGAATCCTTCACGCCAAAGAGCCGCCGGCATCAGACGTGCTCCGAACCATGCCGGCGGTGGAAACGCCAACCGATACCCGAGCGGCCCTGCGCCGTATGCGGTGAATCCTTCACGCCAAAGAACCGCCGGCGCTTGATATGCTCCGAACAGTGCAGGCGCGAAAAGAAAATCGAATACGGCCGCCGAGACGCCGCGAAGAGACGCGCTAAGCGGCGCGCGTTGAAAAGTGCCCTGTAAACGGCAGCCGAATGCCTGCCTTCGAGAAGTACCTCATCAGAAAACCTATAAACAGATCTACCTGGATGATGCCGACGTAGATCTCTGGACCAAGCAGCCTCATTGCCGTGACGCAGGCTGCAAGGAACCGATTGCCGAAGGCGCTCTGGCTCATTGCGTCAAGCATCTAGCCTACTGGCGTCAAGTGTTCGCAGATGAGATGGTGCAGGATGATCGTCTGTACTGCGCCAACTGCGGCGAGCACATCCCTGTCGTTACCGTCCACAACAAGCGATTCTGTAACGACCGCTGTAACAAGGCGTTTCAGAATCGGGCGTACCTGAAGCGAAAACGATCTGGCAGGGTGATCGAAGATCGGACTTTCTCCTGTAGGTATTGCAGCAAGGTCTGGATCGTCCCGAACCACGGACAGAACCGACGGCGCAAGTACTGCGACGGGTACTGTCAGCAACGTTACTGGAACAGTGTCAACAACGAACGCGCCAAGGAGAAGGCTCGTGCAAACCCCAAACCGATCGGCAAACGCTGGCGTGAACTGAACGAAGAGGACTTCCAGGTGTACCGCGCCAAGCAGGAAGCGCCGCCTGGACCATACATAGACCCAAACAAAAACCTCCGCGGCCACCTGTAAACGCCAAACGCGCCGCGGCTCGCGTCGACTAGTCACAACTAAGTGACAACATACACAGGCGCCCTGCCTATAAATCATTGATATATCAACCACTTAGGGATATTAGCACGAGTCCGAGTCCGCCACATACAGGATGTCGTCCCCGGCGATAGCTACCCCGCTCGGCCTTCCGAATTGCTTCCATTCGTCCACGAACCGCATGTCGCGATCGAAGATCTGGATTCGATTGTTGGAACGGTCGGCCACGAAGAGCCGGCCTTTCGAGTCGAAGGCCAACGCATGAGGGCCGTCGAATTCGCCAGGGGCGGAGCCCTTCCGGCCCCAGGAGTTGACGTATTTCCCGGAGCTCGTGAATCTCACGATCCTGTCACCCTCTTGCTGGCTGGTTGACGGACGCGGAAAATGCCCATCCGCGATCAAGATGTCGCCGTTGGGAGCGACCGCGCAGGCCGTCGGAGCAATGAACGTGTCGGGGCCTGCTATGGATACACCCGCTTTGCCCAGCGTCAGCAAGAGCTCGCCCTGTGGACTGAACTTGAAGAATTGATAGCCTCGCCCTGCTTTGGAAGGGTCGTCGCCGAACGGGCCGCTGTCCCCAGCCCAGAGGTTTCCGTCTTGGTCCATGCAAAACCCGTGCGCCTGCACGAACATGCCGTCGCCGAAGGTCCTGACGGCCTTGCCGTCGCTGTCGAGCTTGATGATCGGAGGGTCGGATCGATGATGCAGCCACGCTCCACCCTCTCCATCCGGGATGATCCCAATCGATGCCCCCCAATGAACGCCC
Source organism: Bryobacterales bacterium (assembly GCA_028819575.1). Taxonomy (GTDB): domain Bacteria; phylum Acidobacteriota; class Terriglobia; order Bryobacterales; family UBA6623; genus JAPPLB01. The sequence goes on from JAPPLB010000127.1 coordinate 46,165, forward strand.
TCCGGCAGTTCGCCCCACTCCTCAAGCAACCGGTAGGGATTAGTGAGGGCGGTCTTGGCAGTTTGAGCCGGCAGGACAACCGTTGCCAGCGAAATCAGTGCGAAGGCGAGCCAGGGCTTGGCGCGGACCATCTCGCGCATGAGTGTCATCCTCCGAAGGTTCGTTTCACGGGAGTGCGTGACAATGGGTTTCGTCGTGGCCCGACCGCAGTGTACTCGTTTCTATCAGCCTTGGGCTGTCACATACGATTCACAGCAACGAAGCATCGCAACCCACGTCGATGTCGCCGCGGACAAAGTCCTTTTCCGGCTGTCCCCTAATGCTGCTAACCGTGATCCGGCGTTGGGGGGGTCGGTTACAAGGTTCGGATTCCCTCGGACCGGATGTTCCACACCTCCAACAGCCACAGCGCCCGCATAGCGAGGTTCCTTGACAGCGCCTCCACCAAACCGGCAGCGCGTCTGCCTCCGCCGACAGGCGACGGATTTACGTCACACCCCTGCTAGAAGGGGAAGGGACTAGGCCGGGGGTTATAGCCCGAATAATAGCCGGCTCCGATCAGCACCGGCAGGCCAAAGACCACCACCCTCTTGACGAACGTCACCTTGTCCTGCATCTCGCCGCTGGCGGGATTCCGCGCCGTGTAGTACAGCAAGGTTTCCCCGAACGCATCCCCCACGCTCACCACGTCCCGGCCGCCGAAGGGGCCGTCCATCATGTCGTTCAACTCCGAAACGCCGGCGCCCGGCTGCCCGCTGTCGGGATCGCCGCTGAACAGTGCACTGCCGTACGTGTCCACACCGAACAGGTAGATCGAGCCATGCTTCCACCGTGGATCGGTCGCCAGCGTGATCGTGGCGAAATAGCCATTCGACTCCAGCTCCATGGCTGCGCAGCGGACGAACTCCCGCAGCCGCTCGTCGGAAGGGTTGTCCTCGAGCTCCATGGCGTTAACCTCTTCGCTCCGGCAGGTGCCCGGCAGGTCGCGCAAATAGATACCGGAGCCGAGCATGGCAGGAATGCCTCTCCAACTGACCGGCAATATGTAGGAGACCTTCGGGGACACCAAGCCTGTCTCGTAGTTTTCGAATCCGTAGTACGAAAAGCCCCCTCCGTTGGCGTGGATGATGCGGACGCCTTCCGCAACGATGTCGGTGCCGAATGCATCTGTCCGGTCGCCCAGCATGGCCGGGTCCGTAGTTTCGCGCTCCGGTCTGCCGGCATGCACGAGCGACCGAGCCTGCGTCCCGTCGGGGATCAGCTCGGTGATGAAAATATAGACGGGTCCGCTTTTCCAGCGAGTATCGTTGTGGAAGGCATCGTATGCCTTGTCCTCGCCCACTTCTTCCAAGAACTCACGGGCGCACTGCACGAAGGCCTGAACGTCCTGTGTCGTGCGCACGGCCTTGGCACTGACGGAACGATCCGCACAAGTTAGCGCTTCACTGTCCGGATGGCGGGCGAGAGCAGGAGCGGCGGTCAAGAAAAATAAAAGGATTAGTGAGGAAAGTGCTTGACGTCGCATGTTACGAGCAAAGTTAGCAGAACAGGAGGGGTTTTGGAACCCCTGACGTGAGGTTCTCGGCCGGCCGAGGAGCAGGTGTTGCATCAGCAGCGGGGAAGGTTCTCGACAAGCTGTCGGGCCGGGGCTGGTACACTTTCGGAGGATCCGGCGGGGAAGCCGGACGGCAGAAAAATGTCCGAGCGGTTGAAGGGCGCAGAGAGCCGGCAGGATTCCTCGCGCTGGAGGCTTCCTGAGCCGCTTGGCGTCTGCGAGGCGCACGGGTCGGACGGCACTCCGATCATACTCAGGCGGCATGGCAATCCGGAGGGACCTCGGCTAGTCTTGAGCCACGCCAACGGGCTCGCGGCAGATGCGTATTATCCCTTCTGGTCATTGCTTTGCGACCGGTTCGATCTCGTTCTCTACGACCTCCGGAATCACGGCTGGAATCCGGTTGGAGATCTTCGAAGGCACAACATCCTCACATTTGTCCGGGACAACTCATCTGTCGTCAGAGCCATCGACCGGTATTTCGGCGTCAAGCCGAAGATTGGGGTTTTTCATTCGTTGTCGGCGGTGACGGCGGTCCTTCAATCGGTTGCAGAGAAGGGGTTTTCGGCTCTCGTCTTGTTCGATCCTGCCACCTGTACCAACGCCCGTGAGTCGCAAGACATCCAGAAGATGTCGAGCCTCATGTCGGAAAAAGCGCGCAAGCGGCAGGATCGCTTCGAGAGGTGCGAGGAGTTGACGGAACGCTTGCTTCGTTCGCGCGCCTTCGAGCGCCTGCTTCCCGGAACGGCGGATCTGATCGCGCGGACGACACTGCGCCGTGTGGCCGACGGGGGAACCGGGTACCAGTTGCGCTGTCCTCGCGAGTACGAAGCTCAGGTGTTCAAGGAGCTCTATAGCTCGGCTGAGGCGGCGGACATCAAGCACCTCACCTGTCCCGCGAAGATCATCGGAGCGGACCCCACGGCGCCATTCTCATTCCTGCCGAGCGTGGAACTCAGCGACATGGTGGCTCTCGATTACGATTTCGTGCCCGAGACGACCCACTTTCTCCAGCTCGAACGTCCGCAGGATTGCATTGACCTGATGCTCGGTTTTCTTGAGGATTGCAAGCTCGAGTAGGCCGGCGGCGGGTGTTTCCGGAGAGGGATCTCGATCCATGATGACGATGCGGGCGTTGCTCGAGAGGGCGGAACGGTACTTTCCGAGGAACACTGCGTTCGTTTCCCTGTCCGGAGATCCGCCCCTGACGTGGGCCGAGTTCCTCGTCCGGGTGCGGCGCGCGGCGGGCGCGCTCCGCTCGCTTGGAGTCGAGGCGGGAGACCGTTTTGCCCTACTCTGCCGCAACGACCCGCGCCAAGCCGAGCTAATCCACGCCGGCTATTGGATGGGCGCGGTGCCGGTGCCGATCAATTATCGGCTCGCCCCAGCGGAGATCGCAGCCATCCTCGAAGGTGTCTCGCCGCGTCTCCTGGCCGTGGAGGACCATTGGGCGGGCCGCATCGCCGATCCCGTACTCGCGGAGTTCCGGGAGAAAGTCCTGTGGATCGGGTGCGACCACGGCGACCGGCCGGATGAGCCCGTTTACGAAGAGCTCCGCGACGCTTCACCCGAGGACGATGGGGGGCCTAGCGCCGAGAACGACGACGCCTTGCTGCTGTACACCGGCGGAACTACCGGCCGGGCCAAGGGAGTACGGCTTAGCCATACCAACATCGTGACTAACGGTCTCCAACTCGTGGGGCCGTACCGCGTCGCAGAGGACGACGTGATGTTGCACGTTGCTCCGATGTTCCATTCCGCAGACCTGCTCGGCACGCCGTTCTCCCTTACCGGTGCAGCGCACGCCTACTTACCGGATTTCACGCCGGATGTATTCCTGAACGCAGTGGAGAAGAGCCGCGCCACGTTTACGATGCTCTCCCCGACCCTGCTCATCCGGATCATTCGGGAGGGAAGACTCGGTGACTTCGACATCTCCAGGCTTCGCCGGCTGACGTACGGTTCCGCGCCCATGGACACTGTCTGGGTGCGCCGGACGATGGAAGCGTTTCCGGGAGTCGAGCTCGTGCATAGCTACGGGCTTACCGAGACCTCGCCGATTCTGACTACCCTCGGTTGGAACCACCATTTGGACGGACGTCGGTTGCGCTCGGTGGGGCGCCCTCTCGCAGGCGTCGAGCTTCGCATCGTGGATGAGGAAGGGAACGATCTGCCGGCCGGAGAAGCGGGCGAGGTCGCGGTCCGCGCCCCGAACGTGTCACCGGGTTATCTCGACCGGCCGAACGAGACGGCGGCGGTCTTCCGCCGGGGCTGGTTCTTCACGGGGGACGTCGGACGGCTGGACGAAGAAGGCTTCCTCTACATTCTCGACCGCAAGAAGGACGTGATCATCACCGGCGGAGAGAACGTCTGGTCGGGTGAGGTCGAGGCGGTGCTCTACAGGCACCCGGACGTGGTGGAGACGGCCGTCATCGGCGTGCCGGAAGAGACCTGGGGCGAGGCGATCCTCGCGGTGATCGTGCCCACACCGGGATCCGATCTCACCGCCGGCGGCGGAGAGGATGCGCTCATTGAACATTGCCGGCGGTTCATCGGCGGCTACAAAGTGCCACGCCGGTTCCGCTTTGTGGACGCCCTGCCCAAGAGCGCGATGGGGAAGACGTTGAAAGCCGAACTCCGCCGCCTGTACCGGAGCGGCTGAACACGCTTTCCGGAACCTGCGGCCGGCCCCCGGCGGGCTGCAGATCGAGCATTTCGGCGCACAAGTGACTGAGGCCGTCACGCAGTTCGGCGACTGACACCGCCGTTCACGGCTGCGGCTACAGCCAGGCGAACTTTATCGCGAAGAGCAGCGCCACAGCGATCAACATCGGGGAGCATTCGCGCCGGCGCCCCGCCATCACCTTGATCAGCACGTAGGTGAGAAAGCCGATGCCGATGCCGTCGGCGATCGAGAACGTCAGCGGGATGGCGATGACGGTGATGATCGCGGCCGCCGATTCTGTGACGTCGCGCCAGTTCACGTCCACCAGCGGGCGCGCCATCAGGCACGCCACGTAGAGGATGGCGGACGCCGTCGCGTAGTCCGGGATGGACCCGGCCAGTGGTGCGAAGAACAGGCAGGCGAGAAACAGCACAGCCACGGTGACCGCGGTAAGGCCCGTCCGTCCACCCGCGCTGGCCCCGGCGGCGCTCTCGATGTAGCTCGTGACCGGCGAAGTGCCGAGCAGGGCGCCTCCTACCGTCCCGGTGGAGTCGGCGATCAGGGCGCGCTCGATGCGCGGAAGCTTCCCGCGGTCGTCGAGGAGTTCCGCCTGGTGAGCGACGCCGATCAGTGTGCCGGCCGTATCGAACAGGTCGACGATCAGGAAAGTCAGGACGACCGCGATCATGCCCGCCTGCAGCGCGCCGGCGATGTCGAGGGCGAGCAGCGTCGGCGTCGGATCGGGCGGCAGCGAGGCGACTCCTTTCCATTCGGAGACGCCGAGAAGGAGGCCGACGGCAGCGACCCCCAGCATCCCGATGAGAGCGGCGCCCGGCACCCTGCGCGCGGCGAGCGCGACGATCGCACAGAAGCCGAGCAGAGACAGCACCGGCCCTGGGGCCATCAGCTCGCCGGTTGTGACCAGTGTCGCCTCGCTGACCTGAAACATCCCCCTATTTAAGCAGCGTTGCTGAGCGGGACCACTCTA
>JAPPLB010000195.1 GCA_028819575.1 Bryobacterales bacterium
TTGCTCCTTCCCTTCTACCTCTTGTCCCCCTTTTTCTGTGGGACAGGCTCCTAGCATTGAAAGCCCCCGATGCCGGCCGAGCTATCGGAGCCTACTGCGCCCGGAAGCGCACTCCGCGGCGCAGAATCATTCGCGCCCCCTATTGCGAAGCAACTCCTGCAGCCGCTCCGCGATGCGCTTCTCGACCCCGCGCCCGGTCGGATGGTAGTAGCGGCGGCCCCGCAACGACTCCGGCAGACATTCCATGTCGGTGACGGCGTCCTCGAAGTGATGCGCATGCTGGTAGCCCTTGCCGTAGCCCCATTGCTCCATGGCGCTCGTGGGAGCATTGCGGAGCTGCATCGGTACCGGATCAGCCATCGAGTTCCTCACGTCTCGCTTGACATTCCCCAGCGCCCGATACACGGCATCCGACTTCGGCGCAATCGCCAAGTACACGGCCACCTGCGCAAGCACCAGATCTCCCTCCGGTTCGCCGATCAGTCGAAACGCGTCCACGGCCGCCACGGCCTGCTCGAGCGCACGAGGGTCCGCCAAGCCGATATCCTCGGACGCCATCCGAACCATGCGGCGCAGAATGTAGATACGATCTTCACCGCCCTCCAACATGCGGCCCAACCAATAGAGCGCTGCATCGGGATCGCTCGACCGCACCGACTTGTGCAACGCCGAGATCAAGTTGTAATGCTCTTCACCGGACTTGTCGTACAGGACCACCTTGCGCTCGAGCACATCCGTGAGCAGCCCTTCGGTGATCTCACCGGCAGGTGCTGAAGCGACGGCGGCTTCCAGCGTCGCGAGAGCAGCGCGGGCATCCCCGTTCGAGAAGAGAGCCATCCGTTCCAGCAACTCATCGGAAACAGAAATCTCCCTATCTCCAAGACCGCGATCCTTGTCCTGCAGCGCCGTTTTCAGAATGCGCACCAACTCATCGGCCGTGAGCGCGCGCAGAATGTGCACTCGACAACGCGAGAGCAGCGCCGAAATCACTTCGAAAGACGGATTCTCCGTCGTCGCTCCGATGAGAATCACGTCGCCGCGTTCGACATAGGGAAGGAAGGCGTCCTGCTGGGCCTTGTTGAAGCGATGGATTTCGTCGACAAACACGACAGTCCTGATCCCGACCCGGCGAGCACGCTCCGCATCGGCCATGACAGCCTTCACTTCCTTGATGCCGCTCAGCACTGCGCTGAACGGAACGAACTGACCGCGACCGGCCTTGGCGATCAGGCGGGCCAACGTCGTCTTGCCGACGCCCGGCGGTCCCCACAGGATCATCGAGCCGAGTTGGTCCCGCTCGATCTGCACGCGCAACGGCTTGCCCTGACCCATCAGATGCTCTTGTCCCATGAACTCGTCCAAGCGGCGCGGACGCATACGATCGGCAAGAGGCCTTCCAGCAATGTCTTCCGCAATCGGAGGAGGAGGCTCGAAAAGGCTCACCGCATGCCCCTGTCGTTCCGGCTCTCGCCGGAGGCGGACCGCCGGCGAGACGCCTCATAAAGGACAACAGCGGCCGCAGCCGAGACGTTGAGCGACTCCACGGCTCTGGTCGGGATCCGAAGGTCTTCGGCGGCGTCCCGCAAAGCCGGCCCGACGCCGTGCGCTTCCGAGCCCAGCACGATCACACAGCCTCGCTCGAATCGTGCTTTAGAAAGCGGTCTTTCCGCCCGCGGGGACGCTGCGAAGCAACAGAGCCCACGCTTATCGATTTCGTCAATCAACTCCTCGGGTTCAAGGCCTTCGATGTGCGGAAGACGAAACAGCGAACCGGCCGAGGCCCGCAACGTCTTGGGATTCGCGGCGTGCGCGGTCCCCTTCAGCAAGACAACACCCGTTCCCCCAAAAGCCTCCGCGGTGCGCACTATCGTCCCGACGTTGCCGGGGTCTTGGATCGCGTCAAGAGCAACCACGAGAGGAACGCCCTTGAAAAGTTCATCGAGATCACATTTAGGAGGCTCCACGAGCGCCAGCACGCCTTGACTCGTTTCCGTGCTCGTGATCTGAGCGAACAAGTTGTCATCGACAATGCTGAGCGTCACATCACCATGACCGCGCAGCCTTGCTTCGACCTCGCGCCGCCTGCGCACTGCGGCAACTACCGTGTCAACCTTGAGCCGACTCGCCAGCGCTTCGTCAAACAGACGTAAGGACTCAGCGACCCACAGGCCCTTTTTTGTCGCAGCGGACCGGGTCACTGCGCGGCGTACATCCTTGATGAGCGGATTGCTCGGACTTCGCAGCTCAGAAACGGGCCGGGCCAAGACGCAACTCATCCTATCAGGGGTTTCGGACGTAATAGAATTCGAGGAGTGATGTTAACCGGCATTTCTCACCACACGACGGTCGCAGCACACGATACGACCGCCATGACTTCGTTGCGCTTGCTCGCCGTGCTCGACGTACTGTCAAGTACGCCTGCGCGCGCCAAGCGGCTCGCGCCTCGTCCTGACGGCCCTCTCACGCACTTCGCCTCGCCATGTGGTGAGAAATGCCGGTTATTGCCCGTGGATCCTCGCCGGCCTGATTGGGGGAAGGTTCGCTGCATCGCAAGCGCGATTCGCCGCGGCGCCGTGGTTGCCATGCCTACCGACACCGTGTACGGGCTGGCAGCGAATCCGTATGACGACAAGGCCGTCCGGAGGCTTTTCCGCCTCAAGCGGCGTCCGGAGACGAAGCCAATCCTCTTGCTCATCGACGGGTGGCAGCGGCTGGCTCCGCTTGTCAGTACCTTCCCCCCTCGGTTTGAGGAGATTGCCTCCCGCTTCTGGCCGGGCCCGTTGACCGTTATTCTGCCGGCAAGCAAATCCGTTCCGGAACTCATCACGGCCGGGACCGGCAGCGTTGCGGTGCGCTGTCCCGGGTCACCCTTGATCCGGATGCTCAGCCGATCTCTCAGGTATCCCCTTACGGGCACAAGCGCCAATCTTTCAGGCCTTGCCGCGGCCACAACGGCGAAAGAAGTGATACGGCAGTTCGGCTCGAAGCTCTGTTATGTTGTCGATGGCGGCCGGTCGGCCGGCCGGCAGGTATCGACGATCGTCGATCTCAGCAGAGAGCCCTGCGTGATACGGTCCGGAGCCATACCGATCGAGGAACTGGATGCGTACCTGCGATGAGCGAAGAAGCCAAGCCACGCCGCCATCGACGATGGGTCGTTCTGCTTCTGATCGTCGCCGCTCTTGGCGCCGCCTACTTCTCGAAGGTCTATTACAGCGTTTGGCGCCAAGCCCGCATCGATGAGGCGCGGCAGGTAGATGTGATCGTCGTGCTGGGCGCGGCCCAATATTGGGGCCGTCCCTCACCAGTTCTTCGGGCGCGCCTTGACCACGCTCTCAAGCTCTACCGGGATGGCATTGCGCCACGCATCATCACGACAGGCGGCGTCGGCGAGGGAGCAGCCTTCTCTGAAAGCGAGGTCAGCCGCGAGTACCTATCCCAGCAAGGCGTTCCGGCTGAGTTCGTAACCGTCGAAACAGAAGGCAAGTCCACGGTTCAAAGCGCCCTGGCCGTCGCGGAAATCATGGACCGCATGGAGCTGCGCACCTGCGTCGTCGTCAGCGACGCCTACCACATTTTCCGAATCAAGCGCATGTTCGAGTCGCTGGGAATCGAAGTTTACGGTTCGCCGCGACGACCCCAGCAGATCAGCGCGTGGCGCAGACATTGGTTCTACGCCCGAGAATCCCTGGGTTACATTCTGTGGCGCGTCGGCATCCAAGTCTAGCCTGCCTTTCTCACCACCCGACGGCCGAAGCACGCGAAAAAAGCCGTGTTTCGTGATTCGTGATTCGTGAAAACCATTGGCTAGGCCTGGTTTGCTCCAGCAGAAATGTCTGACGGCCAGTGAACCGTTCAGGCCGTGATTCGTGTCTCGTGTCTCGTGTCTCGTGTCTCGTGATTCATGAAAAACCTTAAAGGCCGTCTTGCGCGCGCCTTTTTCCTCCGCCCGGCTCGCGCCTCGTCCTGACGGCCCTCTCACCCACGTCGCCTCGCCAGGCGGTGAGAAAAGCAGGCTGGCGAAGGCCGTGACCATCACGGTTGATAGACTGAGGCGAGATGCGTTTTGACCTCCTGATATTCGATCTCGATGGAACTCTGATTGACTCCAAACTGGACCTGGCCCTTGCCGTCAACGCTACCCGAGCGAACGCCGGGATGGAACCGATTCCCCATGAAGCGATCTACTCCTACGTAGGTAACGGCGCACCGAGATTGATTCGTAGTTCACTTGGCCCGAGCGCAACAGAGAGGCAAGCCGAGGAAGGGCTCCTCTATTTCTACCAGTACTACCGTGACCACATGCTCGATAACACCTACCTGTATCCCGGTGTACGGGAGGGATTGGATCGGTTCGTGCAAACCGGGTCACGGCTCGCAGTGCTCACCAACAAGCCGGTTCGCTTCAGCGGTGAGATTATCGATCGTCTCGACCTCAGCCCCCTGTTCGAACGGGTCTACGGAGGAAACAGCTTCGACACGAAGAAACCCGACTCATATGGATTGGAGCTATTGCTCACCGAGCTTGACGTACCCAAGGAGCGCGCCTTGATGGTGGGCGACAGTTCGGTGGACGTGCTGACCGCGAAAAACGCGGGGGTGGCATCCTGCGGCGTGACATACGGGCTGCGGCCGGAGACGTTGGAGGAACATCCTCCGGATATTCTGGCGCATTGCTTCGATGACGTTGTGGCGGCCGTTCTGGAAGCGCCGGCAGTCGCTCAGACGCCAACGTAGCGCGCGTAAATCCCGCGGGCGACAGCGGCGTCTTCAGTACCCTTGATGATCGCCCGTCCGTCCGGGAAGATCGTCATCTCGTAGGGATCACACTCGAACCGCAAGGCGTATGGATTCGCCCGGACTTTGCCGAGTGGCTCCAAAGTACGTCCAAGGCTCTCCAGGTCGATCGCAACATCGCGCTCGTGGACTTGCACCGCATTGCGGCCGCAGAGGGAAACCGGACGCCGGTTTGAAGACTCCAAATGCTTGAACCTATGCCCTTTGCACACAAGGCAGTCTGGGTTCTGCTCGAGCGAGGAGATTGTCTGAAACGTGTTCTTCCACACGTCGATCGACAACAGCCGCCGCTGGACGCACTCGGGCCTTCCGGCGAGAACCTTGATTGCATCGGCAACCTGCAGCGCGGCTACCACGGAGACAATGGAGTTGAGAACACCCGCCGTATCACAGGTCGGCTGGGGGTTGTCAGGAGGTTCGGGGAAAAGACAGGCGAGGCAGGCGCTCACGCCGGGCAGAACAGGCATCGTGACGCCGTAACTGCCCACAGCCGCACCGTAGATCCACGGAATGCCGTGCTTGACCGCCACGTCGTTGAGCAGATAACGCAACTCGAAGTTATCCGCACCATCAAGAATGACATCGGCCCCGACCAGGATACGTTCGGCATTTCGGGCGGTCAGGTCGGCCACGATCGGATCCGTGCAGATTCGGGCATTGACGGCGGACAGACGGCGGGCCGCGGCGACGGCTTTGGGCAGGCTCTGGCGGGCATCGTCTTCATCGAACAGCCATTGCCGCTGCAGGTTGCTGAGTTCGACGTAGTCGCGGTCAACCAGAATGAGACGGCCGACGCCCGCCCGCGCCAGGGCGCTCGCCTGGGCAGTCCCGAGGGCTCCGCACCCAGCGACGAGGGCGGTCGAGGCAAGCAGTCGCTCTTGCCCCCTGAGGCCGATCTCGGTGAAGAGAATCTGCCGTGAATAGCGCTCTCTGTCGTCTGCTTCCAGCAAGGATGCGTAGTCGGAACCCTGATCTTAACCTGCATTTCTCACCACCCGACGGTCGAAGCACACGATACAACCGCCATGACTTCGTTGCGCTTGCTTGCCGTGCTCAACGTACTGTTCAAGTACGCCTGCGCGCGCCTTTTTCCTCCGCCCGGCTCGCGCCGCGTCCTGACGGCCCTCTCGCGCACTTCGCCTCGCCATATGGTGAGAGATACAGGTTAACAGCCCTTGCCTGGAGTGCGATTGCATCGAGGTTAAAGCAACGTGGATCCGGCAGGACCGTCTTATAATCGTCAATGTTCGTGCAAGCCATCCCGCCGATTGTCCTGCTGGCGGCCCTTTTGGCCGGGACGGCTCATGCTGAAGAACGCACTCCAACGCCGGCGCAGACTGTCATTTCCGTAGACTTCGCGCCGGCTGAACAACCCTTGCCAGACGAGCACCTGAACAATCTCGTCAGCGTGAAGGTGGGCGAGCCGCTGGAACCCCGTCTCGTTCGCCAAAGCATACAGCGCATGTTCGCGACCGGTCGCTATGAGCCTGACATTCAGGTCCGCGGCGAAGACGTCCCGGGAGGCATCCGAGTCACATTCATGGCACATCCGAGCTGGTTTGTCGGCCAAGTGGAGGTGGAAGGGGCCGAAGCACCGCCTACGGCTCTACAACTCATCAACGCGGGACACCTCGACCTGGGCCAGCCCTATCTCGAAGAAGATGTCGGCTTTGCCATGCAAGAGATGAGGCGACTCCTCAATAACAACGGATTCTTCTCAGCGAACATCAGCAAGACCGAGATCGAACACCTCGAGAGCCGCCAAAAGGACATCACATTCGTGGTGACGCCCGGAGAGCGCGCGACGATCGGCGAGATCTATCTCACCGGAAGAGGACCAGATGAAGCCCCGCCGTTGCCCATCGAGGACGTTCGCCGCATCAGTGGTTGGCAAAGAGGCAAACCTTCCACCCAGCGGCGGCTTCAGCAAGGAATCAGCCGTTTGGAGGATCATCTCCGCGGCAAACAATACTGGCTGTCGACAGTCCGCTTGGTCGGCCGGGACTTCAATGCCGCCCTCAACGAGGTCGGTCTTGTTGTGGACATCCAGCTCGGACCGCGGGTCGTTGTCCGGGTCGAGGGAGCGGAGATCAGCGATCAGAAGCTCCGTCGCTACCTTCCCATCTACGAGGAAGGAGTCATCGATGACGACCTCCTGGCTGAAGGCGGGGACAATTTGCGCGACTATTTTCAGTCCCAGGGATTCTTTCTGGCTTCCGTCTCTCCCGTCCTGGAACGCGACCGGGAGGACGAAGTGTTGATCATCTACCAAGTTGACCGCGGTCCAAGACAGGAGCTTGTCCACGTCGGAATATCCGGGTACCGCTCCTTCGACCTGCCGACCATACAAGAGCGGATGCTGGTGCAACCGAGGAACATTGACGTCAGGAAGGGACGGCTGACGGACAGCTTGTTGGCCCAGGACAGGCTGGTCATCCTCGACCTCTACCGGTCGAACGGTTTTCACGAAGCGGAAGTCGTCTGTCGCAAGGAGGCGGGCTACCAGAGAAACGACAAACTCATGGCGGTCTTCTGCGAGATCCACGAAGGCGAGCGCACTCTTGTCTCAGGATTAACGATCAAAGGAATGGAGCGGCTCCCGGAAGAGTTGTTTGCGGATCGTTTGTCATCGGTAGCCGGCCAGCCATTCAGCGAAGTCAGCGTCGCGACCGACCGCGATCTCATTCTGGGGGACTACTACGATTCCGGCTACCATCGAGCGGAGTTCAGTTGGAAACGTCTTCCAAGCGACGTCCCCCATCGTGTCGAGCTGGAATACGAGATTCGTGAAGGTGAAACGCTCTATCTTCGCGAGCCGATCATTACCGGCCTGCGCCATACCCGACCCAGCCTCATCGATCAACAGGTGCAGGTCATACCAGGAGACCCCTTTTCGGCGAACGCCATGTTCGAAACCCAACGCCGACTCTACGATCTCGGCGTGTTCTCGAAGGTGGATGTCGGACTTCAGAACCCCAACGGAGAAGAGCCAGCCAAGAACGTGCTGATTCAGGTGGAGGAGGGGCGTCGTTGGACAGCCCGGGTTGGCGGAGGCGCCGAGTTCGCGCGGATCGGCGGTAATACGGCTGACGTAACCTCTCCGCTCGGAGACGCCTCCTTCAGCCCTCGCGTGACACTGGAGGTAACCCGCCTCAACGTCCGCGGCCTCGGGCACACGATGAGCTTGCGCACGCGCTTCTCCAATCTGCAGCAAAGAGCGCTGTTCATCTACGAGGCGCCGCGTTGGACAGGATCGGACAAGTGGGACATGACCATCAGCAGTCTGTTCGACACGTCCCGCAACGTCCGCACCTTTTCCGGGAGGCGGCTCGAAGGCGCACTTCAACTTCGTCATCGGCTCAGCAAACCGTCAACGGCCCTGTACCGCTTCACGTACCGTCGAACGTCGATCGACCAGAACACTCTGCAAATCACTCCTCTGCTGATACCACTCACTTCACAACCTGTCCGTGTGGGCCTGTTGTCGGGCACTTACATTCAAGACCGCCGGGACGACCCAACCGACTCGACAAAGGGCATCTTCAACACGGTCGACTTGAGCTTCGCCAGCGGAATCTGGGCTTCCGAGCCGGACTTCGTGCGTTTCCTGGGTCAAAACAGCACCTATCATCGACTCGGGAACAGCCGTGTCGTCCTGGCGCGCACGCTGCAACTCGGACTGCTGATGCCAACCGGCGTCTTTCGGATGCAGGACCCGATCAGCTTTATTCCCGGGGCCTCGGAGCCGGACCCCCGCATTCCACTAGCGGAGCGTTTCTTTGCCGGAGGCGCCAACTCCCATCGTGGCTTTCCGGTGAATCAGGCGGGACCTCGCGATCCGACCACCGGATTCCCGATCGGCGGCGGCGCGCAGTTGCTCAACAGCGTGGAGCTGCGCTTTCCGCTTCGCTGGAGGAATGTGGGCGGCGTAGTGTTTCACGATGCGGGCAACGTCTACTCACGGCCTCGCGAGATCAGCTTCCAAAGCCGGCAGAAGGCTCTGACCAGGAACAACGACACGGTCGGTTACGATTTCGATTACATGGTGCACGCCGTCGGTTTCGGCGTTCGCTACAAGACGCCGATCGGCCCGGTCCGACTTGATTTGGCTTACAGCATCAACCCGCCAAGCTTCATCGGTTTCGAAGGCACACGGGAGGACCTGTTGCGTGGTGCAGGAACCATCACTCAGCAGCGCATTACGCAATTCCAGTTTCACTTTTCCCTGGGACAAACGTTCTGATGATGAAAAAAACGGCAGGCAAGTTCCGATGGCCTTGGGTTTTTCTGATTGCCCTTTCGGCTGTTTCGGCGATCATGCAGGCCGGCCAACGCATTCTGGATCAGACGGTCGCCGTTGTTGGTGAGCGAGCAATTACCGCCAGCGAAGTGGAAGAGCAAATCGCGTTGGAAGACCTCGATCGCGAACAGCCTGCCGAGCGCTCAGCCGAGCGCTATCGGGAAGTCGTCGAGCGTCTGATCCGGTTGCGGCTGGTGCAACGCGAAATGGACCTGGCGGGCTTTGTCGGCGCGACAGATGCGCAGGTCCGGCAACAAATGGACTTCATGAGGCGCCAGTCAGGCGGCGAGTCGCAACTTCAGCAGGCGCTGGCCAACTATGGCCTGAGTGAAACGATCCTGGAAAACTTCATACGGCAACAGTTGGATTTTCAGCTCTTCGTCGGCTTCCGCTTCCGCACCGGACTCGTCATCCCTCGCGAAGAAGTGGAGGCGTACTATGCAACGGAATTCCGATCGCAGCTTCCGGCATTCAGTTCCCCGCCGCCGCTGGATCGAGTGTATGAAGACTTGGAGGCCGAGTTAGTGGAACGCAGAGTAGATCCACTGCTGAACGATTGGATCAATCGCGTTCGATCACAGACACGCATCATGATCGTCGAACGCTCATCAGCCTCGGCAGGGACAGAATCACAATGAAAAGATTCTTCCAAAAGCCAGGTCGCTTCGGTTGGAAGGCATGGACCGGAGGGCTGGTTGTCCTCATCGTGGTGGCCGGAAGCTCTCTTTACGGACTGCTGTACACCGAATGGTTCCAGGCGCACATTCGGAACGAGATGATCTCTCGGATCGAGACGCTTACCGGAGGCAAAGCCTCCTTGCGCGAGCTGTTTTTTCAGCCGACAACCTTACGGCTACGGGTGGAAGGACTGTCGGTTAGTCCCTCCGACGAATCCGAACCTTTCCTGGAAGTGCCCGCAGCCGAGTTGGATTTCGAACTCGAATCTCTTTACTCGACAAAGCTATCCCTGGAAGCGATGGTTCTGGATTCACCGCATTTTCACGTGATCGCGGCTGCCGACGGCGCCAACAACCTACCGCCTTTTCCATTGCAATCCGATGCCAACGGCATCATTCCACAAGAGTTGTTCGAGATGGCCGTCAAGCGATTTGACGTGAAACGAGGACAGATCCGATGGAATGACAAAAGCGTGCCCGTTTCCTTCTCGTCGCAACGCTTCCATCTGCAAACACGCTTTGATCCACTACAGGGGCGCTATCGGGCGAATGTGCGGTTGGGAGACTCACAGTTTTGGCTATACGACAAACGGCCGGTCCTGTCGGAAGCCGAGGCGGAATTCCATGTCTACCCTGGCCGGCTCGTTGCACCTGAAATAAAATGGGCAAGCTCCGGGACGAGCGTCATCGGAGATCTGGAAGTCAACTTTGTTGACCAGCCTCAGGCAGTCTTCCGATATCGGATTGATGCGCAACTGAGTGAGTGGACATCATGGCTCGGTCTCGCTCCTCTTGACGGTGGCGTGGCGCAAGCTCAAGGACAGGGACGATGGAACGGGGCCGAAGGAGCGCTCCGTTACACAGGATCCCTCACAATCAGCGATCTGATGCCGCAAGCGCGTCAATTCGCCCTCGAATCGATATCAGCAACTGCCGACTTTGCTGGTGATGCACAAACCCTCAGAGTTCAAAATATCGAGGCTGAAGCATTGGGCGGCACGCTCAAGGGCGAGGCGCGACTGGAGGACTTGACCTCGCCTTCACCTCGCTACCGGCTGGCCTTAGCTCTCGCGGGATTTCCTGTAAGGCCTTTGACGATGGCGGTCCGGCAGCTTCCGGCCGGGGTCCGCAACGCTCCCTGGGCCAGCGCTGTCAGCGGGACGATCGAGGTAGAGGGACGCGGCATCGACGACCTGCAAGCCAAGGCTCGGATCGGGTTTGAATCGCCCAAAGCCCCCCAGACACATCAAGTCCCTTTGCGCGGCACTCTCGCCATGGGATATGTGAGCGTGTCGCAAACCCTGAGAATCGACAAGCTCGATCTGGTCACAGATAGCGGTCACATTCAACTGCACGGCTCGTTGCAGGCTCGCGGTCGCTCCGATCTTCGTGTACGCGCCAGCCTCACCGGCCTCGAAGACGTTCGTTACTGGCTGCGGCAAGCGAACGCCGAACAGATTGCGGCGCCCTTCGGTCTGTCCGGATCGGCGCAGATCGATGGTGAAGTGTCCGGCCAGCACGCTTCGCAAGATCTTCGCTTCAAGGGCAGTTTGGATGTCAAGAATTTCACGCTCCACGGCCAGCCGTGGGATCGCCTGCACGGATCGCTCGATATTTCGCCACGCAAGATTCGTGTCGAACCGGCACGGATCGAGAGGGCCGAGGGAGGAGCTGATCTATCTCTGACGGCCGACTTGACCGACGACGAGACGAAGGTTGAAGCGTTCAACGGCCGTGTGAGCTTTAAAAATCTGCCCGTCTCTTCAGTGCTTGGCTCGGCAGCCTTTGACCAGCCGCTGACGGGGGCGCTCAATGGCGAAGTGCGCTTCAACGGCCCGCCGTCGAACCTACAAGGCTCCGCCCACCTCGAAATTACCGAAGGAGGCGCATGGGGACGGCATCTCGACCGCATCGTCACCGATGCCCGACTCGACGGCGGGGTCCTCGTCGTCGATTCATTCCGTGCCGAGCTAGGCCAGGCAACACTCGCCTCGAACGGCCGGCTAGATCGCACAACCGGAGAGTTTGACTTCAAAGTAGCCGCCGATGGCTGGAATTTGCGGGATCTGCAAGCCTTCTCCCAAAACGAGCGCACGCCCTCTGGACTTCTCGTGCTCGAACTCCAGGGCAAAGGTCGCTTGTCATCCGCGGAAGACCTTCTCGATGACCTCTTCGTTTCCGGGTCATTCGGCTTGCGTGAGGTCAAGCTGGAAGAACGGGACATCGGCTCCTTCTCCGGCCAACTAACCACTTCAGGACGGCGCGTGGACATCGGCTGGAAAGGCAATCTGCTGTCCGGCTCTCTGAATGGACGCGCCGAGTTCCGGCCGGACGAGAACGGTCCGTTCAGCGGCCAGTGCACTGTGAACGGCCTTGACCTTGTCTACCTGGCAGGTCTTGCTGACTTGAACCTTCACCAGACTAGCGGCACGGTTGATGGTCAGTTCCGGTTCTCAGGAGAGGCGACGGACTCGAGCAAATTCGTCGCCGACGGGGAGGTCACCAAACTCCAGCTTTCCCACTCGCAGATTCCCGGAGCGGAGCGTGGTTACGAGGTCTGGAATCCGTTCCCGATGCGCTGGAAGGTCGAGAACAAGACCTTGGACATCGACCGTGTGCGCCTACTCGGCGACGGGACCGATATCGTAGTCGACGGAACCATAGGCCTAGAGGATGGTTTTGCCCGCAAGGAAGACTCGATGGATGTCTCGGTCGAGGGGAGTTTCAACCTGGCAGCCCTGGAAAGTTTTCGCCCCGCAGTCACGGCGAGCGGCGAGTCGGAATTGGATGTGCGTATCCGGGGCAACGCCGATCAACCGTCGATCCGCGGACTGATGCAGGTCAAAGACGGGACGTTGCGCCACAACTCATTCTCGAACGGATTAAGCGCTCTCAACGGCCAAATCCGTTTCAACGAAAACATGGTCCGCGTTGAAGGGGTAAGAGCTGAGTCCGGTGGAGGCAACCTTACTCTGGGCGGCACGCTAGTGTCGCGAGACGGACGCTGGGACTATCGTCTTCAAGCGGGAATCCAAAGCGTCCGTATCCGTTATCCGGAATCAATCAGCAACGTCATCGACGGCCGCTTAACGTACTCGGGGACAGACCTTCGGAGCCTGCTCAGCGGGGAGGTCATCGTGAGCCGCGTGACGATCGGGTCGGACCTTACCCTGGCTGACGTCATGGCCTCGCTCGCCCAACCTACTCAGACGCCGGCCAGCCACCAGGCTCTCGTCAACATGGGTCTAAGCGTTCGCATTGCATCCGTACCCGAGCTTCTGATCGACACGCCCCTGATCCGCAATGTTCAATCCAATATGGACTTGCAGTTGAGCGGAACGGCCGTTAGCCCCTCGCTGCGCGGCGACTTGACCATCACCCAAGGGGAACTCTTTTTCCAGGGATCGCGTTACAAGATCAACCGTGGGGACATCAACTTCTACAATCCCTTCCGAATCGAACCCGTCGTCAACATCGAGCTCGAAACGCGCATCCGCGACGTGGACATCGCCTTGATCATTTCAGGCCCGGCGAGCCTGCCCAACCTGAGCTATCGATCGGACCCGCCGTTACGCACCGATCAACTCCTCGACCTGATCGCCTTGGCCCGCTCGCCGACCACCGATCCGGTGCTGGCCACACAGCAGACAGCACAGCAGCAGTCTTTGATCCAGAGCGGTTTGAATGCCGTCCTTTCCCGCGCCATCACGGTTTCGGGAGCCACGAGCATCGGCTCGCGGAGCGGCTCGCAACGGTTACAGCGCTTCTTTGGCGTCAGCCGTCTCAAAGTCGATCCTCAATCGGGTGGCGCTGAACTCAACCCGGGGGCGCGAATCTCCACCGAGCAACAGATCACGCAGGATCTGACTCTCATCTACAGCTACGACCTTTCCGAGGCCCAGCAGCAGCTAGTACGCATTGAGTGGGCGCCGACGCGTCAGTGGTCGTTCATCGTGACGCGAGATGAGAACGGCCTCGTCGGAGCTGACATTCTGTTCAAGAAAAGGTTGCGTTGATTGGCACGGTGGGAAGAGTTGCGGCGGCGCATGGTGGATCGCCAATTACGCTCCAGAGGCATCCATGACGAGCACGTGCTGGTCGCCATGGGGCAGGTGCCGCGTCACGAGTTTGTTCCACACGCACTGCGGAGGTTCGCCTATGACGACGAACCCGTATCGCTTCCTCGCCGTCAAAGCGTTTCGCAGCCCTATATGGTCGCTGTGATGGCCGAGGCGCTCGCGTTGACACAAACCGACACCGTCCTCGAAGTGGGAGCCGGTTCGGGTTATGCCGCGGCGGTCATCGCCCTGCTCGCCAAGCATGTCTACTCCATCGAATGGGAAGCCGATCTCGCTGACATGGCACGGACGAACTTACACCGAACCGGTTACGATGCTCGAGTCACGATCATTCACGGAGACGGCACTCTGGGCTGTCCGGCTCATGCTCCCTATGACGCGATCTCCGTAGCAGCGGCGGCGCCGCAAGTGCCGACCCGTCTACTCGAACAGATGGAGCCGAATAGCGGCCGTCTCGTCATGCCCGTTGGCCCTGAGAGCAGTCAAGAGTTGACGTTGGTGCGCTGTTCGCCGGCTGGTCTCCGTTCGATGTGTATCACCGGCTGCCGATTCGTCCCTCTTCGTGGAACCGAGGGACGAAGGCGCGAGTGGGGGTTCACTTCATAGCCTCGCCCATGAAGCACATCATCGTCGGAACCGCGGGCCATATCGATCACGGCAAGACAGCCCTCGTCCGAGCGCTCACCGGTATCGATACCGACCGTCTCGCAGAAGAGAAACGGCGCGGCATCACCATCGACATCGGCTTTGCGAATCTTCGTCTAGCGGATGAGCGGAACGGGGAGGAACTCTATCTGGGATTCGTCGACGTCCCCGGACACGAGCGGTTCGTACGCAACATGCTTGCGGGGGCCTGCGGGATCGACCTCGTGCTGATGGTGATCGCCGCGGACGAACTGGCGATGCCACAAACGAGCGAACACTTCGAAATTTGCCGCCTGCTCGGTGTGCGGCACGGTCTCGTCGCCCTCACCAAAGCTGACCTCGTCGATGCTGAAACGCTGGAACTGTCCCGGATGGAGCTGGAAGACTTCTTTGCCGGTTCGTTCCTGGAGGGAAAACCCGTCATCCCTGTTAGCACCAAAACCGGCATTGGCCTCGACGAGCTTCGCGATGCATTGGCGCAGACTGCCCGCGAAACGCCGGAACGAAACGGCAGTGGGCACTTTCGAATGCCGCTCGACCGCGTGTTTGTCCAACAAGGCTTCGGAACCGTAGTCACGGGCACCCCTGTCTCGGGAACGATCCAAGCTGACAGCGATCTCAAGATTCACCCTCTCGACCGGCGTGTCCGTATCCGTGGCATTCAGGGCCATAACAAGCCCGTGCACAGCATCGGGGCGGGACAGCGAACCGCTCTGAACCTGGCAGGCATTGAAGCAAGCGAGCTACGACGCGGTATGGTCGCAACGTCAGTGGGGCCTTTTCGAGCTACCAGCAAACTGGACTGTGTGATCGAACTGCTTGCGTCGGCAGACACCCTCAAGCACGGAGCACCAGTCCATTTCCACAGCGGGACCGCGGAAACGGTCGCCAGGGTTGCTCTGTTGGGCCGTTGCGGCAAGCTCCCTCCGGGGGAAAAAACGTTCGCGCGACTCCGACTTGACAATCCTGTCCTCACACTCCATGGCGATCGCTTCATACTGCGGCGCTTTTCTCCAGTCATCACGATCGGTGGCGGGATCGTTCTCGATACAGAACCACGGCCGGAGCGAAACACGGAGGCGCACTGTCACCGACTCACTGAGCTGCAGTCCGGCGAGCCAGTCCGGGTGTTGTCCGTGCTGCTTCAGCATGAACCACATGGATTGGAGATGTCAGACACGATTCGACGATCGGGGTGGAGCGAGAAGAAGGTGGGAGACGCTGCGGCGCATCTGTGCAAGCTCGGTGTGGCTCAACGGTTGGGGCCTTCCCGCTTGCTGTCCGCCGAAGCGTACAGGGCGGCAGGGGAAAAGGCTGCTGACTTCCTCAAACACTTCCATCGAAAGGAACCTCTTCAACCGGGAGCATCCAAAGAGGAACTCCGGAGCCGTTGTTTCGCGAGCGCGCCGTCGAACTTCCTCGAGTCGCTGCTGGCATCGCTCGAAGCGGCGGGTGTGATTCTGATCGAGAACGAGTTCATCAGGCTCCCCCGCCATACTGTCATGCTTGACGATGAGGAAAGCAATGCGCGCGCGACTATCATCGCCAAATTCGAAACAGCCGGGCTCTCCGTACCTGCCGTCAAGGACGTCTTGACGAGTCTGCCGGTCGACGCGGGCCGCGCACGCCGTATCCTGCAGGCGCTCTTGCGAGAGACCATCTTGGTGAAAGTCTCTGAGGACCTGCTTCTCCATCGGGACAGCATCGATCGTCTTAAGTTACTTCTTCGCCATGAACGCAAACGGTCAGGGCGCATCGACGTTGCGCGCTTCAAAGAACTGGCAGGGGTCAGCCGGAAGTACGCTATTCCGCTGCTGGAGTTTCTCGACCGGCGAAAGCTCACCCGCCGCGACGGCAACGAACGCGTGATTCTCTGACATGGATTCCCCCTTGCCACATACAAGGTGGTGGTGAGATACGCAGGCTCAACGCAGTTGAGGAACCTTGCGGAAAGGATGAGCGATTCTGGGACGACCTTGAACATCTGGACGAGCACTTTCTCTTGGGTGCACGCGGAGAAGCTAGAAAGCTCGATCAAGTGACGTGTCGTTTTCTATTGTGGTCGTCACCACTTTCTTTACGAATCTGCCCCTTGTCGCAACTCCTGCGGTGATCAGTAACCTGTGGCGGTGTTTTCACGGCCGAAGCCGATACGTGAACATTGCAATAATGAAGCTGAAAGCGGGGCTGGCCAGGCTGCTCTTGGCAAGCTTCAAGAGCTTGTGCGAGGACATGTGAAGCATGGAACACCTGTTGGATTCGCCAGGCACCGCATGGCGCGGTTGGAAGGCGTGTGCGATGGTATACGCGAGGCATTGTTCGGACTAGCCGCAAG
The DNA here is from genome assembly GCA_028819575.1 of Bryobacterales bacterium. GTDB lineage: Bacteria > Acidobacteriota > Terriglobia > Bryobacterales > UBA6623 > JAPPLB01. Next base: position 16,834 of record JAPPLB010000195.1, read on the forward strand.
CGGGTGGGATAATAGTGATTTTCAATCAATCGAAATGGGAAATTTGTTGTCTGTTTGAGAAGTGGCTTAGCAGTACCAAGTTTCTACGGAGGTAGATCTGTGAATATTCGAACAGCGACACTACTTGCAACATTCACGTTTCTGAGCTTGGGAGGATGCCTGGAGGCCCCCGAACCTGTTGCCGAACCAGTAGCCGAGCCACCTGCGCCTGTGGAGCCGGAACCGGAACCCGAGCCGCCACCGGAACCTGATCCGGAACCGGAGGAAAGTCCGACGACAAGCACACCCGGCCCTATCCGATGGGCCGGTTCCAAGGGTAATGGTTGGATTATGATTCGTGGTTTGGACGACGGAACCTACGAGAATTATTACCCTTCCGTCGTAAAGGACGTACAGATGGCCCTACAAGACCAGGGACTTTACAACGGTCCGATTTCAGGCGTGCTGGATGACATGACGGTGAACGCACTGGGGGAATTTCAGAAGGCCAACAACCTGCATGTTTCCGGCATGCCCACACCAAGAACGCGTGGAGCGTTGAAGAATCCGCCTCAGGCCGACAGCCAGCAAAATGGAGATGGATAGTTCCCCATTCAGCGGAGAACGGCCATTCGGCGCGAGCTGTTCGGTCAGCTTCAGAGACCGAGACTTACAGCGTTCAGCATGCCGTGAACGGTGTTTTCCAGGGGTATGGCAATTACGCCCCCTATCAAGCATGCGAAGAATGAAACGGCATTGACGATTCGTTGTTTGTTGCTGATGGCGCTGGAACAAGACTGAGCACTTTAGAATCTCGTCGCAGAAGCGCCACTACATGCAAGTCGATCAACTGGAATCAGTTGGTCTCGGCAAGTGAAGCCAAACGATTCCGGACTTCATGGTGCGGCCGTTGGGGGTTCAGGAGGTTTTCATCGAGATTGCTTCCGACATAGACATAGGTGCTCCCAGAACCATGACGCCCCAACGAAACCCCGCCACCGTTCTTCTAGCGATTTTCCTCGCAACCTGCTCGCCGAGTTCTATCGAGACGGACACCCTTGATCGCGGTTCCGTCACCGAGGAGCACGTCATGATCCCGATGCGCGACGGCGTGCGCCTCTCCGCGTATCTTTACTTCCCTGAAGGGAAAGGCCCCTGGCCGGTGTTGTATGAACAGCGATACGCCGATCTCCGCGCCGACCGCACCCGCCGGATTCTTGCCGAACTAGCCTCGCATGGTTACGTGGTCTGCGCCCAGAACTTTCGGGGCGCACACCTTTCCGAAGGCGTCTGGGACGGTTACCGCTCGCTCGGGTGGGGCGCTCTGCAGGATGGCTATGACACCGTCGAATGGCTTGCCGTTCAACCTTGGTCCAATGGCAAGATCGGAACGTTCGGGGCGTCGCAAGGCGGCTTTGCCCAGAACTTCCTCGCAGTCACCCAACCTCCACACCTCGTTGTGCAATACATGGTCGACACCGGACTCAGCTTGTTTCATGAGGGCTATCGGATCGGCGGGGCCACCAAACCGAATCGGTTCAAGGCCATGGATAGGAACTGCCGTGTCCCTGAGCACAACGATCGATGGCTCCATGAAACGTTCGAGCACCCTACCTACGACGAGTATTGGAGGCAGGAGGACCCCACGCTCCACTTCGACAAGATGAACGTCCCGGCATTCACCATCGGAAGCTGGTACGACTACATGAGTGTCGGATCGATCGACAGCTTCGTAGGACGACAGCATCGCGGAGGACCGAATTCGCGCGGTGTGCAGAAACTATTGCTCGGTCCGTGGCTGCACGGCCGCTACAACAAGAATTCGAAAGTAGGTGAACTGCAGTATCCGGAAAATTCCACATTCGACGTAAATGCCCACATGATCGAGTGGTTCAACCATCACCTCAAGGGTGCGGATAACAGGGTGGATCGTGAGCCTGCTGTCCGATATTACGTCATGGGCGCGGTTGGTGAACCTGGCGCTCCCGGGAATGAATGGAGGACGGCCGATGACTGGCCGATTCCTGTCAAAGAAACCCCTTACTATTTCACCCCGGCGAACGAACTGGGGCAGGGGGGCCTTGTTCTTGAGGCGCCAGTCTCCTCAGACGGCAGGACCGAGTACCGCAGTGACCCCAACAACCCGGCGCCGATCCCGACCCGTGCCTTCCCCGGCGCGCGTGATGCTCGCCTATACGAGCAACACCCCGAACCGCAGACCTTCACGACCGAGCCGCTTGCCGCTCCCGTTGAATGGACGGGCAAAGTCAAAGTAGAACTCTATATTTCGGCGAACGTGAAAGATGCGGATTACATCGTGCGGCTCAGCGACGTCTATCCAGACGGTCGCTCGATTCTCATCATGGACAAAGTCCAGCGCGCACGCTTCCGGGAAGGTTTCGATCGCGAGGTATTGATGGAACCGGACAAGGTGTACAAACTCGCTTTCGACATTCACTCGCTCAGCCAGATCTTCAACAAAGGACACCGCATCCGCGTTACTGTCGGCAGCACGGGCGCTGAGTTCTACGAGCCCAACCCCAACACCGGCGGGCCAATGACGATCGAGCCGCCCGAGGAAATGCTCATCGCTGAGAACGTTATTCATCACACCAAACAGTACGCTTCTCGCATCATCGCGCCCCTCATGGAAGAGCGCTAGTCTGCCGGCGGTGCTTCCCTTCCCGTTGCACTACTGCTGGTGAAACGCTTACCCTCAAACCCAGAAATGATCTGGGACCTGCACGTTCACTTCAGCAATTTCGAAGGCCGCACACCGCACGAGAAGATGGCCAATGCCGTCAAGTTCGCCGACCGCATGGCCATCGAGCGGTTCATGCTCTACCTTGGCTTCCCTCCTCACCCTGAAGACCCGACGCCTGAGGAATTGACGAAGATCAACAATCAGGTCTTGGAAGCCCTGCAGCATTGGCATCACCGCGCTTTCGGCTTCGTCTACCTGAATCCCAACCATCTCGAGTTCAGCCTCAAGGAGTTCGACCGCTGTGTACGTGACGGCCCCATGGTGGGAGTCAAGCTTTGGATTGCACGCAAGTGCAATACACCCGAGCTCGACCCGATCGTCGAGCGTGCCGCGTCGGTCAATGCCGTGATCTTCCAGCACACCTGGGTCAAGGTGACGGGCAACCGCCCCGGAGAGTGCACGCCGAGTGAGTTCGCCGAACTGGCCGCGCGCCATCCCGATATACCGATCATCTGTGGACACACCGGTGGCGACTGGGAACACGGCATCCGAGCGGTCAGGGCTCACAAGAATGTTTCGATCGGCATTGCGGGCTCGGATCCGACAAACGGATTCGTTGAAACCGCTGTTCGTGAACTGGGACCGCAACGCATCATTTACGGGAGCGACGCCGGCGGACGTAGTTTTGCCTCCCAACTCGCCAAGGTTCAAGGCGCGAACATCTCCGACGAAGCGAAGAAACTTATCCTCGGAGAGAACCTCAAACGCATGCTCGCGCCGATCCTCAAGCGCAAGGGGTTCGAAGCATGATCATCGACACCAACGTTTATGTCTCGCGTTGGCCGTTCCGCCGCCTGCCCGGCGACGAAATACCCGAGTTGCTTGCGAAGCTGCGCTCGCACGGCGTGTCGCAGGCCTGGGCCGGGAGCTTCGACGGCGTCTTGCACGAGGATGTCGCCGCTGTCAACGAACGGCTTGCCGAATCCTGCCGAACTCTGGGGCAGGGCTTGCTCATCCCATTCGGCACAGTGAACCCGATGCTTCCCGACTGGCAAGAAGATCTGCGGCGATGTCAAGAAAATCTCAAGATGCCCGGTATCCGTCTGCACCCGAGCTACCACGGCTATACGCTTGATGACCAGCGATTTTTTGACCTGCTGCGGCAGGCCGTCGAGAAAAAGATGGTGGTTCAGCTTGCCCTCAACATGGAAGACGAGCGGACACAACACTCGTTGGCGCGTGTCAGCGAAGTCGATACCGCGCCGATCCTCCGGCTTCTACCCAAGGTTCCGGGTTTGCGGCTCGTGATTCAGAACCGCAGGCGGAAGCCATCCGGCAAACTGCTCGGCCGGCTCAGCTACCACGGTGAAGTCTATTTCGACTTCGCCATGCTGGAGGGCGTAGGCGGAATCGCCCGGTTCATCGAGGAGGTCCCCGGAGACCGTCTCCTGTTCGGTTCACATTACCCATTGTTCTACTTCGAATCTGCGCTGCTGAAGGTGAAAGAGTCCGAACTGAGCAAAGCACAGCGGGACGCCATCTTCAACGGAAACGCCCGTCTACTGCTCGAACCGTAGAACCCCGCGTGCTAACGCGCCGTAATGCCGCTTGGGATCGTCCTCACCCAGGAACGTTTCGCTTCCGCCTTATCGCCGTGGGGTTTCAGGAGATGGCTTGTGATTTCCCACTGCCGTGGTTGTTGAGGTCGGATCGGTTTCGTTGGCCAGCGTCATTGGCGGAGTAGTCACAATGACTTCCGCCACGCGGTCGATGAGACGCCTGACGTAGGAGTTGGGGGCGCTGGAGTTGTTGACGTAGATTGCGAAGGCCAAGTCGCGTTCGTCCTGTGTGCGGGCGTAGCCCGAAAGGGCGGTCACTCCACTAAGAGTGCCCGTCTTGGCCTGGATCTTTCCGCGCACGGGTCCGCGAGAGAAGCGCCAATCGAGAGTTCCATCTTCGCCGGCAAGGGCGAGGGTCGAGCGATAGAGTTCGCCGTGCAGCGAGCCCGCCATGTGGGCAAGCAACCGAACCGTGGCCTCGGGGCTGATCAGGTTGTGCCGGGATAGCCCGGAAGCATCGCGCAGGCGAAACTGCCAATTCTTGATCCCTGCTTCCAGGAGGAAAGATTTCATCTCTTCGAGGCCTGCTTCGAAACTGCCCACGCCACGGCGGACATAGCCGACCTCTCTCAGCAGCATCTCGGCGTGAAGATTCTGGCTGACCTTGTTGATGATCGGGAGGTTCGCAGCGAGCGGCATAGACTGAATCATCGCTAGTCCACTCGACGGCTCATATTCCCGGCGTGTTCCGCCTTTGAGATCGGGGACTTCGTGAGGCCGTCGATGGCGGGCACGGGTCTCACCGGAGATCTCGACGCCAAGTGCTTCGAGGCGTTCCCGAATGGCCATGGCGGCGAACAGCGCCGGGTTGTCGACCGCCACTTCGATGCTGCGGCCACGGGAGCGGATGGAAATCTGACCCCAGAGCATCAACTTGTTCGAACCGGGCTGTCTACCGAGATCCAGCCTTTGGGCGACAGTTCGAGTCAGCATCGTGCGGGTGCGGTTCAAGAACCTGAAGTAGGGCACATCGGGTTTGAACGCAACCCGTGCGGGACGGCCGGCGGCTCGACCCGGCAAGACGAGCATCGTAACGACATTGTCATTGAAGGCGAGCGCGCTGACTGGGGCGCCGTAGCCCCATTTGGGATCGTCGACGGACCACCCAGTGGCGTAGGGCTGGCGGACATAGCGGGTATCGTCGCCGATGATGGCTCCTTCAACGCGCCGCAGGCCCGATTGCACCGCCTGGTCCGCAAGTTCGGAAAGAGGGAGCAGCAGATCCCGTTGGAAGTTTTGCCGCCGATTGTAGGGAAGAATGCGTGCGGAAAGATTAGGGTCCCCGCCACCAAGCAGGACCAGATCACCATGCAAGACACCGTCGTCGTCCAGTTCCGCTTCACTGACGAGCATTGTGGTATAGCGATGATCGGGACCAAGCCGCGATAGGGCAAGAGCCGTCGATAGAAGCTTCTGGTTCGACGCAGGAACGAAGAGCTTCCGGGAGTTCCGTTCGTACAGGACTTGTTTGCTCGCCAGATCGACGATATGAATCCCCCAGAAGGAACGGAGGGCAGTGCGGCTCTCAAGGATCTCATCGACAGCCTCCGGAAGGGTGAATGGGGAAGCCTCGGTGGAGTCCAGACGTGGGGCCGTGAACCACAACCAGACCAGGGCGGCGCATGCATAGCGGAACAACCGCTTGTGTCGCAAGTGTGTTCTGGCTGTCAACCTTTTTTATCCTGATCTCCTGGCCGATTTGGTGACTTCACGGTTCCTTGAAAAGCAACGGTCGTTGAAAAGACTTGTCCTCGTTCCAAAACAGGAGGACAGGGACGTCCAACGGAACGCGTTCATAAACGGCTCGCCATGGTCTTGGCAAAATAGGTGAGGATCAAGTCAGCACCAGCGCGCTTGATGGATGTTAGGGATTCGGTCATGGCTCGGTCCAGGTCGAGCCAGCCGTTGCGGGCGGCAGCGACGATCATCGAGTACTCGCCGCTGACCTGATAGGCCGCGATGGGCAGATCGAACTCCTGCTTCGCGCGAAATACGACGTCGAGATAGGGCATTGCCGGCTTGACCATGATGATGTCGGCGCCTTCGTCGATGTCCAATTGGATCTCGCGCATTGCCTCGCGCTGGTTGGCCGGATCCATCTGATAGGATCGCCTGTCACCGAACTGGGGCGCGGATTCGGCGGCTTCGCGAAACGGCCCGTAGAAAATGGATGCGTACTTGGCAGCGTAGGAAAGGATTGGTAATTTCTCAAAGCCGCTGTCGTCGAGAGCGATACGGATCGCCTCAATGCGGCCGTCCATCATGTCGGACGGCGCAATTACATCAGCCCCGGCTCGGGCCTGTGACACCGCCGTTTGGGCGAGCAGATCAAGGGTCGCGTCGTTGTCGACATCTCCATCGACAACATGACCGCAGTGTCCGTGACTGGTGTATTCGCAAAGGCAAGTGTCGGCGATGACAAGTAGGTCGTCAACTTCCTGCTTAACGGCACGGATCGCCCTCTGGACGATGCCGTCGGCATCGTAGGCTCCGGACCCTTCAGGGTCTTTGGATTCGGGCAGGCCAAAGAGGATAATGCCGGCGACCCCCAGCGATTCGGCCTCTTTAGCTTCCACCACAAGCTGATCGACGGACAATTGGTAGTTGCCCGGCATGGAGCTGATCTCTCGGCGCACGCCGTTGCCAGGGCAGACGAACAGTGGATAGATAAAGTCACGCGGGGAAAGCCGTGTCTCTTGGACAGCCTTTCGAAGCGCTTGGCTCGCCCGTAACCGTCTCGGACGCACCGTCGGAAAACCCATGATTCTATTCTACGCCGGGTTGAGAAAGACCCTATGCCGGTACTGTCGATCAACGTTCTTCTGAATCCACGTGAAGATCGGCCTTCTCGTTCGTTGGGCTAGAGACGCCCCCGACCTGACCGGCAGCATCAGTTTCGTTTCCCGACTGCACTCCAGCCATGCGGCACTCTCTATCCCCACCGTCCCGTCTCCATGCTGACTGATCGGGAAGGAAACGTGTACGCAACACGGACGAAACACGGAGATCACACGAGGCGTGACATACTAAAGTTCGGTCTCCCGTCCCCCTTATGGAGCACATTCCGGTTCTCGGCATCATCCTCGCCGGTGGCAAGGGTGAACGTCTCTCTCCCCTGACCAAGCAGCGATCGAAGCCGGCTGTCCCGTTCGCGGGGAAATACCGTATCGTCGATTTCGTTCTCAGCAATTTCATCAATTCGGGGATTTATTCGATCTACGTTCTTACGCAGTTCAAGAGCCAGTCGTTGTTGCAGCATCTGAGTGACGGTTGGCAGTTTTCCAATCTGCTGAAAAACCAGTTCATCATTCCGGTTCCGGCGCAGATGCGGAAGGGCGAACAGTGGTATCAGGGAACTTCGGACGCAATCTTTCAAAACATCCATCTCCTGGAGTTGGCTATGCCGGAATTGGTCGCAGTATTCGGCGCGGACCATATCTACCGCATGGACGTAAGCAGCATGGTGGCCTACCACCAGGAAAAAGGCGCCGAAGGCACCGTGGCTGCGCTTCCGATTCCGATTTCGGAAGCTGTGAGATTTGGGACGATGGAGGTTGACCAGGATTGGCGGATCTTACGTTTTCTCGAGAAGACCGACAACCCACCCGGGATTCCCGGACGTCCGGGCTGGTGTCTGGCTTCGATGGGCAACTACGTCTTCAGCGGCACAGTACTGAAAGAAGAACTCCAGCGGGATGCTGCTGACGAAAACAGTTCGCATGACTTCGGCAAAGACATTCTGCCGTGGATGACGAACAACCACGTACTCTACGCCTACGATTTCCATTGCAACGTAGTGCCTGGGGAGGAGAAGAAGAACCGCGGCTATTGGCGCGATGTCGGCACGATCGAAGCCTACTACGAAGCCAACATGGACCTGAAGTCCGCCGAACCGGCCCTCAATCTGCACAACCTCGATTGGCCGCTCCGAACGGCTGAATACCACGTAGGCCCGACTAAATTCATCTCTGATGCAGAAGGCCACCAGGGACAGGCGATGAGCTCAATCATTTGCGAAGGATGCATTCTCTCCGGTTGCCAGGTGATCGATTCCGTGCTGGGCCGCCGAGTGAATGTACAAAACGGGGCGAAACTGAACGAAACCGTCGTCATGGATAACTGCCGCATCGGTCCGGGAGCACAAGTACGTCGGGCGATTTTGGATAAGAACGCTGTCATACCGGCCGGTGAGCGCATCGGATATGAACTTGCCGAAGACCGTAAAAAGTACCACGTCAGTGAGACGGGGATTGTTGTGGTCGAAGGCCGCCGCTCGAGGATCCCGCTATCACCCGTGACAATATAGGGATCTCGGATTCACCCGTCTCGAAGCGCGCCTGGTCACTCATACTGGACAAAAAACGGTGAGGCCCAAGCGATCTCGGGGTCGCCGGAAGGGTTTTCCGGATCACGTTGGAAGACCCGGACGTAGTAGTACGTATCACCCGGTTCGGGGCTCATGTCGCGATAGCGTAAGGATGCCGAGCGGCCGCCGGGACGTTGCGTGAATACGTACTCGCCGTTCTTGACGATGTCGACGCGCAGGATTTCGTCAGGCGCTTCCAAGGAAATCACGATCTCGGGCGGAGCACCCATCGAAGCGGAGAACCGCTCCCCGGGCATGTGATCTCCAGCAGTCGCACGCACGACGATTTCATCGCTGGCTCCGAAAGTGCGCCGCGCAAGCATCGCGTCGAACATCGCTTCCCGCGTCAGTTCATCAACCCAAATACCGGCCCAACTGTTATGAGTCGAGCCGTGATCGCTGAATGAAACGAAACCGTAGACATTGCCTTTGTTCAAGGCGTCCTGTGCGAAGTGGCCGGGGTCGTCGGTTTGCGTTCCGCCCCTCTTCTCGGAAACTGGCATGCGCCAGCGCTCGTAGCTGCCACGCGCTCCCTGATAGATCTCAAGCAGGCAATCGAACGGCGCATTGGGCCAGTTCCAATCAGCAAGCGGACCGGCCGCAAAGGTGTGGGGCACGATGACGCTCTTCTGTCCGGCCTGTTTGAGGACATTGTCGCGCCACCAGGACCACATCGCGGGCGGTTGGTTGTCGGTGGCGGGAGCTTTGCGGCGGCGGTCGATGCCGCGCATGGGCGCGCCACGCCGCAGAAAGAGAGCATTGCGGTGCCCTCCGGGGCGAGCCATGCTGTGCTCATATGTGTAGATGCCCCAGAAGTTCGGCTCGTGGGTCATCACGTCCACGAGTTTCTGCGTGACCCACCATTGATAGTCACGCAGTCCGTCGGGCCAGGTTCCGCCCACGACTTCGTTGTGGTCGCTCGGCCCGACGAAATCAAGCTGCGCCGCGTCGAGGGCGTAACGATACGTATCCTCCGTCGAGCCATCAACATTGCTGTGACCGCGAATATCTGTATGACGGTGGCAGTCGCCGAGAAGCAGAGTGTAGTGCTTGTCACCCAGCGACATCGTGGCCCGACGGCGGCGCTCGAACCCCTCCGATACCGGCAACACCGGGACATGGCTTAGGATCACATCGCGCGCGGGTCCACTGAAAGTCAATTCCGCCAAGAAAACGTTGTAGTGGAGGGCGTGCTCTTGATCTTTCGGGAGGTTGTCCGGGGCGCGAAGGTCGCTCGAGTAGATTGCGTTGACGACGCCGTCATTCGCAATCGTGACGGCGGCGCGCTGGGTGTTCCGGCCTGAGCTGTTCTCGAGCAGCCAGGGTTGTGACCAGCCGGACGAGCCGAGTCTGGTCGCATAAAAGTGATACATCTCATGGGGTTTGGCAATGGTCCAGTGTCGAAAGACGAGGGTGGGCGTGCCGTTGCCGTCGATTGCGATGGTTGGCAGTTCCGCGAACCGTTCCATGCGTCCCGTGAAGGCATCGGATACGGCGGCGGGTTCGTAGACACGTCCGTGGACATAGATGCGAACACCGACACTGCGCCGAGCATGCAGTCCCTCACTCCCATCGGCGGAACTGGATGTCGAGAAGTCCTTGCCCCAGTTGGGTCCGGCTTCGTCAAAGGCAATCCATACACGGTCGGTTTGGTCGACGGCGACAGACGTATGAAAGGAGGCGCTCGGGCCCGATGTGATGGCGACCGGATCGGTTGCCTCCTTACCGTCGAAAGAAGCCAGGAAGACATCGTAAGAGCCGCCGTGATAGCTGTCCCAGCTAATCCAGGCGCGGCCGCCGCTATCGAGCGCGACGGCAGGTTCCCAATCATTCGCGTCACTGGGTGAGATGCGCACCGGCGGCCCCCAGTGTGATTCCGTCAGCCGCTGGGCGTAAATGTCCGCTTGGCCGTTGCGGAACGACTGCCAGACAAGAGTGACGTTGCCGTCGCTGTCGGCTGCCGCACGAACATGGAAGTCGCTGTATCGGGCGCTGGTGACTCTCTCTACACGGTCTACTTTGCCCTTTCTGGAGATCCGTGCGACGAAGATTTCAAAGTTGCCGTCCACCTGCGCGGACCAGGCAGCGAGGGCCCCTTCCGGCAATGCCACGATGTCGGGAATATAGTGATCCCAGTAGCCGTCGTGGATGACAATCGGGCTGCTCCAGTCACCTCCGTCCACGCGCTGCTTGACGACCACACGGTCGGATCCCTTCCCGTCCCACTCGATGTAGATCGCCCAAAGCGTTCCGTCGACTGAGGCTGCGATGCTGGGCCAGTCGGCGGTCCGTTCCGCGGCGCTCACCCGTGCGGCGTCTAGTTCGCCGGCAATGTGAGCCGGCGCCAACTCTGCCGTCTGCTTCTGGAATTCGGCCGTAATCGAAGAATACACACGGTCCGGTCCGGCGGGCGGCGGTTGCTCATCGGCACTCTTGACCTGTTCCGTTGAAGCCCCACAGGACCCCATGCCTAGGTACCCGGCAAGGGCCGCCGCCAGCACGACGAGAGAGGGTAGGTTTTTCAAGGACACGCCGAATTATATCTCTCAGCTTCTCATGCAACCGCTTCCGGCATACTCTTAAACATGCCGAACAAGATCTTTCACGAAGGCGACTCGTCACTCTATGAGATTCTGACCAAGGCCGAGGGGCCGAAGGGGACACTGCCGTTGACGGAGGATATGCTCCGCAATCGGCCCAGCGGCGACATCTTCGGTTGGACCCAGGCGGCGGGCATGGGTTGGGACCCCTCGAAGCTCGGCTCCAAGGAATTCCTCATCCTCAGCACGCAAGGCGGCATCCGCGCCTCGGACGGCCGCCCGATCGCTCTGGGGTATCACACCGGCCATTATGAAGTGGGTCTGCTGATGCAGGAAGCCGCTGTTGAGTTGACATCGCAGGGCGCTATCCCGTTCGCCGGATTCTGCAGTGACCCATGCGACGGCCGCACGCAGGGGACGACGGGCATGATGGATAGTCTTCCCTACCGCAACGACGCGGCGCAGGTATTGCGCCGGTTGATTCGATCGCTGCCGACACGACGTGGCGTGATCGGTGTCGCGACCTGTGACAAGGGCTTGCCGGCGATGATGATCGCGCTCGCTTCAATGAGCGACCTGCCGACGGTGCTGGTCCCGGGCGGGGTCACGCTTCCGGCGAGCGACGGTGAAGACGCCGGAAAGGTGCAGTCGATTGGAGCGCGTTTCTCGCACGGCGAGTTGACGCTGGGGGAGGCCCAGGAACTCGGTTGCCGTGCCTGTGGGTCTCCGGGAGGAGGTTGCCAATTCCTGGGCACGGCTGCGACCTCACAAGTCGTTAGCGAAGCGTTGGGGCTCTCACTCCCCCATACAGCCCTCGCGCCTTCGGGACAACCGATCTGGAAAGATGCAGCTCGACGTTCAGCGAGGGCCATCATGGAGATGGAGGCACGCAGGCTGACCACAAAAAACATTGTGACCGACGACGCCGTGCGCAACGCGATGGCGGTGCACGCTGCCTTTGGAGGTTCCACCAACCTCCTGCTGCATTTGCCTGCTGTCGCCTACGCGGCGGGATTGCGCCGGCCGGGGGTCGACGACTGGACGGAAGTGAATCGCAGCACGCCGCGGCTGGTTGATGTGCTGCCCAATGGCCCGCGCATGCACCCTACCGTTCAGGTATTCCTCGCGGGCGGTGTGCCGGAAGTCATGTTGCATCTCCGAAGGTTGGGCCTGCTCGAGACCAACGTGATCACAGCAACGGGAGAGACCCTCGATGCCGTTCTCGATTCCTGGGAAATCAGCGAGCGGCGAACAGCAATGCGGCGACATCTGAGGGAAAGGGACGGTATCGATCCGGAAGACGTGATCATGCCCCCGGACAAGGCTCGCGCCGAGGGACTCACCAGCACGATCACCTTCTGCCGCGGAAACCTCGCTCCCGAAGGTTCCGTTGTCAAGAGCACTGCCATCGATCCGAGCGTGATTGATACCGACGGCGTTTTCCGCATGACGGGTCCCGCCCGCATCTTCCACCGCGAATCGGACGCCATGGAGGCGATCAAGTCCGGTCAGATTCATGAGGGCGACGTCATGGTCCTCACATGCGCCGGGCCGATGGGTTCGGGGATGGAGGAGATTTACCAGATCACGTCCGCCCTGAAATTCCTCTCCTTTGGGAAAGAGGTTGCCGTGATCACCGATGCGCGGTTCTCCGGGGTTTCCACCGGCGCCTGTATCGGCCATGTCGGTCCGGAGGCTCTTGCCGGCGGTCCGATCGGCAAGGTGCGCGAAAGCGATTCAATTCAGATCATCATCGACCGCAATACGCTCGAAGGAACGATCGACCTTGTTGGTGAGAAGAACAGTGCGGAGTCAGGGCCAGAAGTCGGTGAGCGCCTTCTCGAAGCCAGGGGCACGCCCGACTATCTGTCACCCCATCCCGATCTGCCCGAAGACACCCGGCTCTGGGCTGCGTTGCAGGCGGTGAGCGGGGGCGCTTGGGGCGGATGTGTTTTCGACGTGGACGCGATTGTCGGAGCGCTTCACCAGTCGGAAGGCCTGTCGCGTCCTACGTCTTTGAGTCCCGGCCGCTGAATCGTCATCTGATCAAGGCAGGATATCCGCTTGTCTTGTTCTTGCTGATCGAGCTGCTTGCCTGCGCCAGGCATAAGGGCGCGCACATACTTGTTGCCACTCAATCAGTCGCGCGCAAACTGCTAAGCGCACCGGGCCAATCGAGAATCCTCTCATCGGCGGTGACGAGCTGGTGCCCCCCCAATGCCGTCGCAACAATCAAGCGGTCGGCCGGATCCGCATGGAAATCGACAAGGCCAGCGGCTCGGATTCCGATCTCTCCGTCAACGGGTATTTCCACGATCCCGTCCTGAAGGAGTGCCTGACGCCATGATCCGATATCTTGCAGCAGAGTAAGCCGCCCCTTTTCATGAAGCATCGCGACTTCCCAGAACGAGACTGCGGAAACTGCAACATCGCCTGAAAGCCAAGCCCGTTTGAGACTGTCTCGAGTCCGAGCCCCAAGTTTGTCGTCCCCGAATCGCAGCCAAACCAGAACATGCGTATCCAGAATCATCAAAGTTGGTTATCCCAACCCTTGCCCGTCACGGCGTCCCATTCCACGTCGATAGGTTCCACGATGTCACCATGGATCCGGATGATTCCTCGGTCGATGCCAAAGAGGTTTTCGGGCTTCTTCCGATAAGGAACGAGCTTCGAAACCGGGCGGCCGTTTTTGGTAATGACAATCTCTTCTCCGTTCTCCGCGACCTCGTCCATCAGCTTGAGGCACTTGGCCTTGAACTCAGAGGCTTTGATTATCTTGGGGCCGGACCCCTCGAGGTTGCTGGCTGCCACGACCCTCTCCTGACCGTCGGTGGAATTACTTTATCATACCATGGTCACAACCATGGTCATATTCAGGGATGGAGATTCACCTGGCGGCGGCTGAGCATCCTACGTACTGTCATTACTCGAGTGAAGACCACACTCGTGTCGCGAGTCGGAAGGGACCAGACCCCGTCAGTGTCGGTCTGGCGAGTAGTTGGGGGAGGATTGTCGGGGAAAGGGATGTCGCTCGCATGCAGTGCAGCAAGGAAGCCCAGTCGGACTGACCTGCATTTCTCGCCGCGTGCTGAGAAAGGCGGGTCAGAGAATCAGCGTCATCGTCGTGTGCTTCGCGTGCGCCCTCTCGCTCCAGTGACCGAAGATCCCTTGCCTGTCCAGCCCGAAGAGGCTCTAAAGCTGTTACGTCTCGCTCTCGAACGCTTGAAGCCGGCTCGGCGCTGCAGTTTGCGTCGCGCCGTTTGCGCCGCCAGCGCTTCATCGTGGAAATCCACGTAGGGGATCGTCACTCGCAACGGATCGAGTTGCATGATCAGACTAAGCAGCTCCGCCGCCAGAGGAGTTTCCGGATGTCCGGCCCGAGGCTCTTCGGACTGCAGGATCGGCGCTACTGCTGAAGACACGCCGGCTTCCGTGCCCATCGACAGCGCCGGAAAGACCCAAGCTGCCAACCAGCAACCGAGAAGAGGGATCGAAACCCGCTTAGCCGCCGTGATCCTTCGCACTGCATTAGATACTACACCATGCCTGCAGAGTACGATAGTTGATGTCACGCGATCCAGCACGATGGGTGACGGCCGCAGCTCGCTTTTTTGACACAAAGTGACACTCGTGAACGGCTGCACTGTCGCGTTGTTCCATATATTGAAGAGAAGAATCCGCCCGTTCGTCAGTCTGTAACGTTCAGCGCGGCTCGGTTCAAGATCATTCATCTCTCACTCACCAAGCACTTCAAAGAGCCGGAGCAGGTTGTCGAGACGCAGGCGACCCGGTGTTTCGAACAGGTCACAAGTCCGGCTGAAGCCTTGTGGGAACGCGGTTCACGAGTGTCGCCGTCGTAGGAGAGGTCAGGCAGACGCCGGATGTAGACGAAGGGGAGGTTCGGCTACAATGAGGGCTTGCCGCGAGGTGACACGCACGGCGTGAAACTACCCGGATTGACGGTGCGTATCTTCTTCATGAACGCAGCCAGACGAGGAATCGAGCAAGTATGATAGGCCGCCGAGTCCGGCGCCCGGTCTTCGTTGGGTCTCTTCTGTTGGCGCTATTCGGGTTCGCCGCAAGCCCCCTCGAGGGGCAAACGGGCCTCGACGGCATCGATTCCCATTCGAACTTCCCGCCGCCCTATCTCCGCACCACACCGGTGACCGAGGACGTTCCTGTCGGGGAAAGCGCGACTTGGCTGCTCGCGCAGCAGGGCGAACCCCAGAAGAAGCCATCCCCTTTTGAAGAGGTCCCTGAAGCTCAGGAACAGCGGCCGGCTTCTCCGTTCGAGGACGTACCTGATGCTCCGCCCGAAGGACAGCGGCCGGCCTCGCCTTTTGAAGACATTCCCACTGAAGAGGGACAACCCGCACCGATCGCTCCTCGAGGCGATATTATCGAGTCCATCCAGTTTCGCGGCACGCGGCGGATCCCCAGAGACGGGTTGCTGGCCCGCATCTTCAGCAAACCCGGAGACCTGGTCGACCAGGAAATCCTCCTTCGCGACTACATGGTGCTGTGGAACACAGGCTATTTCGACGACTTGCGATTGGAGTTGGAAGACGGCGAGCAGGGCAAGATTGTCCGCTTCGTCGCGGTCGAGCGCCGGGTCATTCGCAGCATCAAGTACGAGGGCGTCAAATCGGCTTCCGTCTCGGATATCCTGGAGCGCTTCAAGGAGCGCCGCGTCGGGCTCAGCGTCGAATCGCGTTATGACCCCACCCGCGTGCAGCGTGCAGTGATCGTGCTTCAAGAACTGCTCGGAGAGAGGGGTCGCCAATACGCTGACATTCAACCTCAGGTTTCTCAGATTCCGCCCTCCTCGGTCGAGGTCATCTTCAACGTGACGGAAGGCCCGAAAGTGAAGGTCGGCAAGATTTTTGTCGAGGACAACGAAGTGATGTCCAACAAGCGGGTGCGAAAGGCCATGAAGAACCTGTACCCGATGGGCTTACCGCGCAGCATCATCTTCGAACGACTCTTCAGAAAGACCTTTGACATCCGCAAGCTCGAGGAAGACAAGGAACGTGTTCGGAACATGTATCAGGAGCGGGGCCATTTCAAAGCCACCGTGACCCGTCATGAACTGGAAATGCGGGATCAGAAGGGCCGCAAGCTGTTCCCGTTCCCCCTGATCTTCAAGAAAAAGGGCAAGCGGGCGGACGTCACCGTCCATATGGACGAGGGCGCAGAGTACCGCCTCGGCAAGCTGAGCTTCACCGATGTCGAGTTGTTCCGGGATCCGACAGTCCTTGAAAACGTCTTCAAGATGGATGCGAATGACATCTTCGACATCAAGAAGCTGCGGGAAGGTCTCGACAACCTCAAAAAGCTCTACGGCGAGTTCGGTTACATCGACTTCGTCGCCGAGCCGAACTTCGAATTCCGTGATGACGAGAGCCCGCCGAAAGTGGATCTCAACCTGGCCGTCGACGAAGGCAAGCAATTCTTTGTGCGCCGGATCAATTTCTCGGGTAACACCTCGACCAGAGACAAGGTCATCCGCCGCGAGCTTCTACTCGACGAAGGGGACATGTTCAATACCCGCGTCTGGGACCTGAGCATCCTGCGTCTTAATCAACTCGGCTATTTCGAGCCGCTCAAAGAAGAAGAGGCAACGGATATTCGCCGGGATACACGCCAGGGTCTGGTCGACTTGACACTCAATGTCAAAGAACGCGGCAAGAACACCGTCAGCCTGAACGGCGGCGTATCCGGGTTTGCCGGAAGCTTTATCGGTTTCGGGTATGCGACCAACAACTTCCTCGGGCTGGGTGAAACCCTGAGTTTCGACGCACAGCTCGGAAGCCGGCAACGCGCCCTTACTTTCGGCTTCACCGAACCCTATCTGTTCAACCGACCTATCCAAGCCGGCTTCACCGTCTTTACGAGCCGTTTCAACTTCAACCAGGGACGTGAGGCCTCCATTTTTTCAGGCGCGAACCTGATCCCGCTCTTCAACCAGCTCGGACGCGACAACTACCTCGACTTCCGTCAAAACACGACCGGCTTCACGACGTTCGTAAGCTATCCGCTGAAGAACTTCAACCGCTTGAGCGTCACCTATCGCTTGCAGAGAGACGATCTGACCACGTTCAGCAAAGCGGCCGACAATCTGTTCCGCTTCCAAAACTTCCTCGGGGTGTCGGGTCCGAACTCTCTCGAGGGCATTACTACCAGTGAAATCGTTCCCGGGTTTTTCCACAACACGGTGAACCACCCGATCACGCCGTCAGGAGGCAAGAGCCTGTTCGCCAGTGTCGGTATCGCCGGCTTCGGCGGCAATACCAACTTCCTGGCGCCGACGGTCGAGGGGAAGTACTTCAAGTCGGTTGGCACCAGAGGCCACGTGATTGGCATGCGGATGCTGCTCTCCTTTCTCACCGGGTATGGCGGCAAGGTGCCTCCGCCGTTCCGGCGTGCCTACATGGGGGGTGAGACCGATATCCGCGGTTTCGAGATCTTCGGCATCATCCCGATGGTATGGATCCCTGACACGGCCACCGTGCCGATTCTCAATGACAACGGCACGCCCCGAACACAGGTATTGCTCGTCGAAGGCGTGGAGCGGGAGGTTCCTCAGTTCACCACGGTTCCCGTATTCCGGCTTTCGTTTCCCGGCGGCGATACCCGCATGATCTATAACTTCGAATACCGTATCCCGCTGTTCGGACCCGTTACCCTGGCACCCTTCTTCGACTTGGGTTTCAACCGTATTCTTCTGAAGGACCAGGTACGGCTCAACGAAGATCGAGCCGCCGAACTGAATGCGATGTTTCCCCATGCCGGCATCGACCGGTCGATCCGCGTGATCCCCCAGTCACAGGCGCTCCGCGCCTCGACGGGTGTCGAACTGCAAGTGATGATGCCGGTCGTGCAGGCCCCGTTCCGTTTCTATTGGGCTTACAATCCGTTACGCGTGGAGACCTTCCTGCAGCCTCCCATCGTGGCGGATCGGTCATTCTTCCCGAATCGGACTTCTTTCGTTGACGGCGTCACGCGGTTCGGGCGCGCCTTGCCGTTCTTCGAGAAGCCCAGGATATTCCGCTTTACTGTAAGCCGCACATTCTGAAGGCGGAGTATGTGCGCTCCTGTGCTAGACTGAAGGCGCTGTTGCGCCAACTGAAACGAGGTTGAATATGATCCGTCGATCGGTTTTTGTGGCTTTCCTGGCCGTCGCAGCCACTCTGACGGCCCAAGGCCAGAATACGGGTAGCACGCGCATTGCATTGGTCAGTCTTCAAGAAACCATTACGCGCACTCAGGAAGGTCAGAAGCGCACCCAGGAGCTTCGCGCAAAGTACAAGCCCGCGGAAGACAATATCAAAACCAAGCAAGCTGAGATCGGAAGGCTGCAGAACCAGTTGGCGGAAGGCAGCAACATCATGAGCGACGCGGCGAAGCGGAAGCTGCAACGCAGCATCGAGACAAAACGCCGCGAGGCGCAACGGGCCGTAGAAGATGCCGAAGCCGCTTTTCAAAAGGAAGTCCAGGCGCTTCAACAAGATCTCTATAGCAAGGTGCGGGTGATCATCCGCGACTACATGATTGAGAAGGACTATTCCCTGATTCTGGATATCTCCAACCCACAGACACCCGTTGTCGACGCCAAGACCGAACTCCTGATCACCAACGACATCATCGAACGGTATGACCAAAAGCATCCGGTCACCGCTGCAACGAGTTCTTCGGCCGCACCGGCGGCGGCCGCACAAGACTGACCTGGAGCAAGCCGGTTTCCCCCCTTGCTCAAAAAACTGATCTTTCCGGGCTCGTCTCTGACCGAAGCCTTGCACCCCAAAAAACGCCGGGCAACGGCCGTGTTGATCAAGCCCTCAGCACCGGCGAGGGTCATGCCGGAACGAAGAACCAAGGCGTGAAACCTGGTGGGCAGTAGACCACCAGCCTGCATTCATATCAGCATGGAAACGGCCCAAAACACCACACACTTTGCAACTCGGGGACAACGCACCATGCATTGCTCCACATCGATGGCGCCCGCACGCACTCTGTGACTTTCGTTCGCAGGTACTCCTTCCGCTGCAGGAAGGGCCGCAACTACGCAAGAATAGTTCAAGTCATCGCATGTCACAAAACCGCTTTCTCACCGCTCTGTGCGCACTGACAGCACTCCTGCTGTCGATCTCATGGGCTGGCTGTCAGCAACGCGCGTCCAAACGCAGAATCGGTGTCGTTCCGAAAGCTGTAGCACACGTCTTCTGGCAAAGCGTTCACGCAGGAGCCGTCGCCGCTGGACGCGAAGCCGATGTTGACATCGAATGGATCGGCCCGGCCCGGGAAACCGATTTCTCCCGCCAGATCGAGATCGTCGATTCGATGGTGAACGGCCGCATGGACGGCATCGTTCTCGCTCCCACCGAAACCACCGCCCTCGTGCGTTCGGTGGAGAGAGCCGCCGAACTGGGCATTCCTCTCTCGATCTTCGATTCGGGCATCAATACCGAGAGCTACGTTTCATTCGTCTCGACAAACAATTACGAAGCCGGCGTTCTCGCCGCTCGCAAACTAGCCGAGCTTTTGGAAAACAAGGGAAAGATCGCCATCGTGAAGATGGTCCCCGGCAGCTCGTCAACCATGCAGCGCGAGCAGGGCTTCGAGGACACGCTTGCCGAAGAGTTCCCCGAGATCGAGATCGCCGATGCCCGCTACTGCATGTCGAGCCGCGCCAAGGCGCTCGAAGTCACTGAGAACATGCTCACCGCGCACCCTGACCTTGACGCCGTCTTTGCCTCGGCCGAACCCGGCACGGTAGGTGGCGCAAAGGCGATTCGCAGCCGCGAATTGGCTGACAAGTTGCTGTTTGTCGGGTTCGACTTCAGCGATACGATCGAGCAGGACCTCAAGGACGGCGTCACCGACGCTCTGGTCGTACAAGATCCTTTCCAGATCGGCTTCGTGGCCGTCAAGACCGTCGTCGACGCGCTCAACGGCCTAACACCGGAAAAGCGGATCGAAACCCCCATCCACGTCCTCACCGCCGACGACCTGGCGCGGCCCGAGATCGACAAGCTCCTCCATCCCGACCTCGAGAAATACCTGAACTAGCCTATCGCGCGTCGGCTTGCTCATGTTCCAAAAGTAAGGGTGATCTGTGATGGCAATCTGGATTTCGAAACTTCTCGGCCCTGTCGTTCTGGCAGCCAGCATTCCCATGGTGGTTACGCCCTCCAGCCTTCAAGAGACAGCCAGACGCTTTTTGGCGGATACCCCGTTGGTCCTCATTTCCGGCGTTCTTGCAATGACGGCAGGGCTTTCGATTGTGAACACGCACAACGTCTGGGTTCTGGACTGGACCCTGATCGTCACTCTGTTCGGCTGGGCGCTTGTCCTCGGTGGGGCGTTCAGGATCATCGCGCCACGCATCGTCAAGCAAATAGGCGAAGCGACGATGGGGCATCCGAAGACGATGCGAATTGTCGGCGTCTTCTGGGCTCTTCTCGGGGCGTTTCTGACGTTCAAGGGCTACGCCTGGTTTTGATGTCTCACTGCGCTTCCGGCGGTAAAGACGTCCCCAAATAGCGCGGCGCCGGCGGAGCGAAGAAGACATGAAGTCGAGCCGGGGGCATCGCTCTCTTGCCCGGCGGGTCTGCAGGACGAAATGACATGTCGGCAAGAAAATGTGTAGCGCCGCGGGGGACCGGATAGTGAACGAGGGACGGCGCCGGGATCTCCATTGCCGTGTCGGGCTCGGTCCAGTGAGCAGGCAGTTTTCGGGGTCCGTCCGGGCCGATGAAATGAGCGGGGGTTTCCTGATGAAGCGGCGCCTCGTTGCCGTTCTCGCCTCGAAATCGAGCATTGTGAAAACGAATGACACCACTTGCGTTGCCGTTGGAGCCCGCAACCGGGCCGGCCCTGAAGACGAAGTAGATGTGCCGGTAACGGTTGGGCGGGATCGCGACTTCTACCGGAAAGAGCTGTTTCGCATTTGCGGCAACTGGCGGTGTACTGTAGACGGGGTCTGCTTCCCCGGACATTTCCAGGCCGGCTTCCTGCTCCCAACCGGGGGGCTTTTCGTAATCTTGATGGGCGGCGATCTCTTCCCAACTCGGCGTCGCCGATTTCACACCGCCCGGCGGCACTTCTAGACCCGCAACCCAGGCGACGCCGTTCAACACGGCTCTACGGAAGTGATCGTCACGATAGTTGTGATGGTGATGTGCTCCCGTAAAGCCGAATCCACGGCCGCCGCCCGGGCGGTCGTAGGCCCAGGAGAGCACCTGGCGGTCTCCTCGGAGGACGCTTTTTCGCACATCGGGGTTGTTCGAGCTCGGGCCGTCATTGCGCAGCAAGGTGCTCAGAGGCGGCCGCGCTTCGAGGATGGGCGTAACGCCTTCACGGCCGGGAACGAAGCGCATGTTGAAATACCACTCGTCGTAGACCGTGAAAGGCTGCAGGCCGTTGGCCACCGGATGATCGGGAAAGCCGGTGAATGCGGCGGCCCAGTCGGGATTGATCGACCAGCCCCTTTCGTAAACGCCTCCAATCCATCTCTTGACGGCATCGGACGAGGGGCCCACGGACGGGTCGACGGCATAGTGGATGAGGGCGATGCCCAGTCCACGCTCGGCCAAGGCGTCGACTTGCTCCAGGTGCGGGAGAACGACATGCCTGCTGCCCTCGCAAGCCATCACCAGGGCGTTGGCATCGGCGAGGACTTCGGGGGCCGGCCAGGAATCGGCTTCGGTTACCACGGTTTCGAGTCGGGGCCATTGCAGTTGCAATGAGCGGGCCAAGAGCAGAAGTCCGGCTCGATGCTCGTGCATCCCGTAACCATGGCTCTCACCCCCGGGGACAAAGACGATCTTTACTGAATGGTCAGCACAGTGTGTGAAGGCCGCCAACCAGAGGATGATACAGGCTAAGACCTGCCGTGGCCGGAGTCCGTTGGTGATGACTCGAGCGAGCATGGGCTGTGACTTATCCGAAGGAATCGGACCGTCGCACCGGCCCCGTTTCGACCTATCCGAGGCGAGGATCATGGGTTTTCACATCAGGATTACGGGTTTTCTCACTAGTTGCGGGCGTCTCCGCCAACGTCGGGCCGGCCGTCTTTGACGAATCCTCCGGCGTTGGGCATCTTGACTTCGGGGAGGGTTTCGCGGTTCATCTCCTCGGTTTCCTTGATGATGCCGTTCTTGAAAAGGATGAAGGCGACAACAGCGTACAGTTGATCGTTGGTGAGCACGCCTGGGGTGTCAAAGGGCATGGCGCGGTTGGTGTAGTCCCAGATCGTGGTCGCGTGGGGCCAATAACTGCCGACGGTCTTGAGCGGCTTCGGGGTGGCGAGCGTGCCTTGTCCACCCATGAGCGCGGATGAATCGCCGCCCTGCAGCTCGTTGCCGTGGCACTCGGCGCAGCGCCGGTCATAGACATCTTTGCCTTCCACGGCACTTCCCTTGCCTGCGGGAAGGCCGGAGCCGTCGGGGAGCACCGTGATGCTCCAGGCTTTCTCCTCTTCGGCCGTCGGGGCGCGGCCGACCTTGTATTTCGGTGACTGCGCCAGGGTCGCGGCGCAGAGGCAGGCGGCGGCGAGCACGAGGTGCCCGATGAACTGGAGACTGCGCGGACTAGACATGAGTCACGTTCCCGTCCGCGCCGATCTTCCAGGCCTTGATGCAGTTGTTGTGATAGTCGGAATTGTGGCCGCGCGCCGCAATCAGTGCTTGCTCGGTGGGTTGGACATAGCCGGTGTCGTCGGTAGCTCGTGAGAGGATGACGGTTTCAGCACCGTCCCAGGTCCAGGGCAGGCGGAAGCGGGTGAAGGCGATCCGATGACGCGGTTCCTGGAGCTCGGCATCCTGCCAGGTGTTTCCGTCGTCGGTGGAAACTTCGACACGCTCGATGACGCCGCGTCCGGACCAGGCGAGGCCGGCGATTTCGTGGAAGCCTTCGCGGGCCAGCTTTTGCCCGCCGGAGGGCCGTGTGATGACCGACTTGGCCTCCATCGTGAAGCTGAACTGGCGGGCCTTTCCATCGGCAAGCAGGTCGGTGTACTTCGAGGTTTCTTCGCGGCCCATGGCGGGTTGGCCGCTGAGCATCAGACGGCGCAGCCACTTGACGTTGATGTTGCCCTCGAAACCGGGAACGACGAGGCGCAACGGGTAACCCTGCTCGGGGCGGATGGCTTCTCCGTTCTGTCCATAGGCGACGATGACATCGTCTCGGCACTTGTCGAGCGGCAGGCTGCGATGCATCTTGCAGGCGTCGGCGCCCTCGGCGATCAGCCAATGGGCTTCGGGGTTGACACCGGCCTCGTCCAGCAGGATGGAGAGCAGGACGCCGGTCCATTCACTGCAGCTCGCGAGACCGTGGCTGTGCTGGGCGGTAGGGCCTTTCCTGTCAGTCCATTCGCCGCGGCTGTTGCCGGAGCATTCGATGAAGTGGACGCGTGAGACGGACGGGAGTGTCTTGATCTCGTCCACAGTCAGGACCAGCGGCCGCTTCACCATGCCGTGAATCATCAGCCGGTGTTTAGCGGGGTCGATCTCGGGCACGCCGGCATGGTGGCGTTCGAAGTGCAACGATGACGGCGTGATGATCCCGTGAAAATCCTGAAGCGGCGAACGAGTCGACCCCGTCTCGGGATTTTTCGAGGCTCTCCCGAGGCGGCTCGACCGTTCGAACGGCGAACGCTCCCCGTATTTGTCGGGCGCGCGGCCAAGGCGTTTCGGGGCCTCCTCGACCACCTCCTGGGGCTCTGCGCAGGCCGTGAGCGCGCCGCCGACCGCGGCGCCGAGGCTGAGGAACTTCCGGCGGCTGGCCGTCTCTGACGGGCTTTCGGTTCGTTTCTGTCTCACGCGACCTCCCGCAAAGGTCTGATTATAGATTGTGCGGACGAAGCGACAGGAAACCTCAGCGATAGGCCCGGGTAACCCATTCGGCGGCGACGCACGGTTTTTCGCTGCCTTCCCGTTCGATTCGGACCAGCCAGATCATCTGAACCCCGTCTTCGACCTCTCGCACCGACTGGAGTGTGAAACGCCCGCGGATTCGGGCGCCCGCGGGAACGGGCGACGGGAATCGCACCTTGTTGAGCCCATAGTTGATGAGTCGTTGAAAGTCGCCCCGTAGTCTCACTAGATGCCTTAAAAGAGAGGAGATGAGCGAGAGGCTGAAGAAGCCATGCGCCACCGTGGTTCCGTATGGAGATTCCTTGGCGGCGCGTTCGGGATCGATGTGGATCCACTGGTGATCGCTCGTCAGATCGGCGAATTGGTCGATTTGCTGCTGGGTAATCTCAATCCAGCCGCTGACGCCAAGCTCGCGGCCTTCGAGGGCCATGAGTTCTTCCATGGTTTCGATCGTTCGCGGCTGCATGCGGGCTGAGGCGGGTTTCGCTGGTACATTCGCTGAGGCCTAGTTTAGCCGGGTGGGAGGGGGCGGCGTTGCCGCAACGCATCCATGGCCGCCGGCAACACCCGAGAAGCGCCCGGACGCTGAAAGCGGTGGCACGTGATATCATTTCTGCTTCTCTGTTCGGGCCTCGAATGGAATCCGATTACCGCAGCAGCCGTCGCGAAGCCATCGTGGCCGGCATCATCTTTGCGGTCGCCTGTGTCTGGGTGATCGGAACCTGCGCCGTGCTGGGCTATGGTCAGCCAGTCCATTCGATTGGCGGCATCCCGAATTGGGCGCTGTGGGGTATTTTTCTCCCCTGGCTGGCCTGCTTTGCTGCGAATATCTGGTACTCGCTCATCTTCATACGCGACGAAGACGAGCCGAACGAGCCTCCGCCGGCGGGAAAAGCCGAATAGCCGCCCATGTACGCCGCCGGCACGCAGGTCTGGCTCGCGTTTGGGCTCTACCTCGCGGCAACCTTCTATTTCGCCTATCTCGCTCACCGCAAGACGTCGAAGACCGGCTTCATGGAGGACTTCTTCGTCGCGGGCCGATCCATCGGCCCCTGGGTCCTGGGACTGACATGGATTGCGACCGCTGCCAGCGGCGGCACGTTCATCGGTTCACCGGCTCTGGGCCATACCTACGGCTGGTCCGTGATGCTGTGGATCTGCTCTTACATGGTTGTCGCCACGACGGGCTTCGGCCTGTTCGGCAAGCGCGTGGCGGAACTGGGCGCACGCACGGGTGCGCTTACGTTTCCTGACCTTCTGCGTGATCGCTTCGACAGCCGGGCCATCGGCACGGTATCGGGCGTTGCCATCATCATCCTCTACATCGCTTATCTCGTGGCGCAGTACGTGGCGGGAGCGCGGGTCATCGAAGCGGTTCTGGGCGTGCCTTATCACTGGGGCGTGCTGGGGTTCGCTCTCACGGTGAGTCTCTACACGGCCTATGGCGGATTTCGAGCCGTGGCGTGGACCGACGCGTTCCAGGCCATCGTGATGCTGACAGGCGTATTGATCACGGTATTCTTCGCGATTCGAAAGCTCGGGGGCCTGCAGGCGGTCTACGATGGGCTCGAGTCGCAGACTCCGGATCTATTGACGACTCCCGGCCCGACGGACTTTCTCCCGATTCCGACGGCGATTTCGTTCTTCTGCATTTGGGCGCTGGCGGGCCCGGCGCAACCTTCGACGATTACGCGTTTTCTTGCTTGCCGCGACACGAAGGCTCTCAAGCGCGCCTGCTTCCTGATCGGGATCTACATCTCCTTGCTGTACCCCTGCATCATCGGGATCGGAATCATGGGCCGTGTGCTCGTGCCCGAGTTGGCGGCCGCCGACCACGCAACACCGGCGACGATACTGGCGGTGGTGCCACCGGTATTGGCCGGTTTTGTCCTGGCGGCGCCGCTGGCCGCGATCATGTCGACCATCAGCTCGTTTCTCCTCGTTACGAGTAGTGCGATTGTCCGCGACCTCTATGAGCGCAATCTTCCCGAACGTCTCACGGAGAAGCAAGCCCGCAACCTCAGCTACCTGGCGACATTTGCTGTGGCGGGCGTGGCGCTGGCGTTCGCGCTGCAACCGCCGGACTTCCTGCAATTCATCGTTGTGTTTGCCGGGACCGGATTGGCGGCGACATTCTTCTTCCCGACACTCCTGGGAGTCTATTGGCCCCGCATGAACAAGGCGGGCTGCCTGGCCGGCATCGCCGGAGGTTTCCTTTCATTCCTCCTGCAGTATGTGTGGTTCGGCACGAGGAGCTTCGCAGGGTTCGATCCGTTCGTGTGGTCGATGATCGTCTCGCTTTTCTGCGTTGTCGCGGCCAGCCTGGCAACGCCGCCAGGCGCTGAGAGTCTGCGCGAGCGCTACTTCCCGAAGTCCCACGGCCAAGCCGCACGGCCTGTGTTGCGGCTTCGTGCGATTCGGCGCACAATGGGAAGCGCCCCCTCGATGTAGGCGGCGCCCCGGACCCCGGCGGCATCCCGCGAAAGGGTTTGAGCATGGCGAACCAGGAGCAGCTCGGTTATCTCAAGAAGGATGTGGATGAGTGGAACACATGGAGGGAGAAGAATCGAGACGTTGCGACCGATCTGTCAAACGCGGACCTCGCCTTTCTTGATCTGCGGATGGCAAACCTCAACAGTTCGATTCTTTCCAAGGCCAACCTTGTCATGGCGAATCTGTCCGGCGCCGATCTTCGGGACGCCGACCTGTCCGGTGCGAACCTCGTAGGCGCGCGGCTGATCGGCGTGGACTTCGAGGGCGCCAATCTCAAGGGCGCCGATCTGCGTACGGCCGAGGACCTCACCGTGGAACAACTGAGCGAGACTCTGGGCGACGACGACACCACCCTTCCCGAAGGCGTACCCAGACCCGAGAACTGGTCCGACTGACCGATACGGGGAAAAGGCCGTTTTCGATCCCTTCGGCCACCAACTGCTCCGTTGCGCCGATTCCATGGTTTGTCGGAGCCAGAGAGACCGGGGGGTTGCACAGAGCACAGCAGCCGGCGCGCGCTAATCCGCCGCTTGCTTCTCTTCTACCGGAGCCTTCCAGTGCAGGACCGGGCGCCTGGCCGCGCGCGTCTCGTCTACGCGCTTCGTGCGGGTGGTATGAGGAGCGCTCCTCACCAGTTCCGGATCACTTTCCACCTCGTCCGCGATGGATCGCAGTGCGTCGATAAACAGGTCCAATTCCTGCTTGCTCTCGGTCTCGGTCGGTTCGATCATCAGCGCCCCGCGAACGATGAGGGGAAAGCTGACGGTATAGGGGTGAAAACCGTAGTCGATCAGCCGCTTCGCGATGTCGCCCGTCCTGACTCCCGACCTGGCCTGCCTGTCATCGCTGAACACACATTCGTGCATCGACGGCGCCGTGTACGGCAGCTCATAGCGATCACCGATGCCCTTGCGAATGTAGTTCGCGTTGAGCACGGCATCGATCGTCGCGTTCCGCAGCCCGTCGCCACCGTGGGCGAGGATATAAGCCAACGCCCGGACGAGGACTCCGAAGTTTCCGAAATACGCCCGCACCCGGCCGATGCTCAACTCCCGGTCGTAACAGTACCGCAACGTCCCATTGCTTTCCTCGATGCGGGGCACGGGCAGGTGCGGCGCCAAGTGCTTCTTGACAGCCACCGGACCCGCCCCCGGACCGCCGCCTCCGTGCGGCGTCGAGAACGTCTTGTGCAGGTTCAGGTGCATCACATCGACGCCGAAATCGCCGGGCCGTGCAATGCCCACCAGCGCGTTCATGTTCGCGCCGTCCATGTAGAGCTGCGCGCCCCGCTCGTGCAGAATCTCCGCCACCTTCGCAATATCCTTCTCGAAGATGCCGACGGTGTTGGGGTTCGTCACCATCAGCGCCGCAACCGAATCATCCACGGCCCGCTCCAGCGCCTCCAAGTCGATCATGCCCTGGTCGTTCGACTTGATTTCCTCGACCTCATAGCCCGCTATCGCGGCCGTCGCCGGATTCGTCCCATGCGCCGAATCGGGAATCAACACTTTCCTTCGCGCGTCTCCCTGCGCTTCCAGATAGGCCCGGATCAGCAGTATCCCCGTCTGCTCGCCGTGCGCCCCCGCCGCAGGCTGCAGCGTCACCTCGTCCATGCCGGTGGTCTCGCGAAGGTACTGCTCGAGTTGCACCTGCACGCGCATCGCACCCTGCGCCAACTCCTCCGGCTGATAGGGATGAGCCTGCGCCAGCCCCTCGATGCGCGCCACGAACTCGTTCAGCCGCGGGTTGTACTTCATCGTGCACGAGCCAAGCGGATACAGCCCCAGGTCGATGGCGTAGTTCCAAGTCGAAAGCCGCGTGAAGTGCCGGATGATTTCGACCTCGCTCACCTCGGGAAACCCCTCGATCTCGCGCCGAACGTTCGCAACTCCCAGCGCTTCAGCCGGAGCAACACTCGGCACGTCCAAAGGAGGAAGCTGGTAGCCCTTCTTGCCCGGCGAGGAACGCTCGAACAGCAGCGGCTCGTTCTGCGTCTGATGGCTGCGTACCTTGCGAATCATTGACCCCGGTCACCCACTGAACTGCGCGGCATAGCGATCCATCTCGTCGCGATTGTTGACTTCGGTCGCGCACACGAGCAGCGCATCCTGCAACTCCGGATAGAACTTCTTCAACGCCAGGCCGCCGATGATTTTTTCGTCCAGCGCCCGCCGGTTCACTTCCGCCACCTCAACACCGTTCGCGCTAACCACAAACTCGTTGAAGAACGGTCCGCTGAACACCCGCCGCCCGCCGTTGCGTCCGATCTGATCTGCCAGATAATGCGACTTTGACAGATTCTGCTCCGCCAACTCCCGCAGTCCCTGCTTGCCGAAGACCGACATGCAGATCGTCGCCATCAGCGCGATCAAGGCCTGGTTCGTACAGATATTCGAGGTCGCCTTGGCGCGTCGAATATGCTGCTCGCGGGTCGCCAGCGTCAAGCAAAACGCGCGGTTCCCCTCGGAGTCCACCGTCTCACCGACCAATCTGCCCGGCATCTGCCGAACATACTTCTGCCTGGTCGCCAGCACACCGACGAACGGACCGCCGTAGCTTGGCGGATGAGCAAAGGACTGCATTTCGCCGGCCACGATATCCGCCTCGCAGCCCGGTTCGAGCAGGCCCAGCGACACCGCTTCCGTGAAGATCACCACCAGCAACGCGCCATAGCGATGGGCCATCTCGGCGGCCTCCCGAGTCTGGTCGACAACCCCGAAAAAATTCGGAGACTGCACGATCACGGCCGCCGTCTCGCGGTCCAGCTTCGCGTCGAGGTCGTCGAGGTCGAGTTGCCCGCTTTCCGCGTCATACGCCACGGTCTCCACCGGCAGCGTCTGATGCCGTCCATAGGTGTTCAGCACCTCGCGATACTCGGGGTGCACGGTCCGCGCCACGAGCAGCTTGTCGCGCCGCGTGATCCGCGCGGCCATCATGCCCGCCTCCGGCACCGCGGTCGAGCCGTCATACATCGAGGCATTCGCGACATCCATACCGGTGAGCTGCGTGACCATCGTTTGGAACTCGAAGATCGTCGTCAGCACGCCTTGGGAAATCTCAGCCTGATAGGGCGTATACGCCGTCAGGAACTCACTCCGCGTAGCCAGCGGGTCGACCACGACGGGCCGGAAATGCCGATAGACCCCAGCCCCCAGAAACGACGGATAGCCGTTTGCGTTCTGCGCCGCCAAGTCGTTGAAGTACTGGATAATCTCGTATTCCGACTTGCCCGAAGGAATATCCAACGGCCTGTCCAGCCTCACGTCCGCCGGCAGGTGTGAGAACAACTCCTCAGCCGACCCCATTCCCAGGGAGGCCAGCATTTGTCGTCGTTCTTCGGGTGACTTGGGGAGATAGCGCACGCGGGACTTCAGGACTCCTTCTCAGCGTCGATGTAGGCCTGGTAAGCTTCGGCCGTCATCAAGGTTTCGATCTCGGTCCTGTCTTCGATCTGAAGCTTGATGAGCCAACCGTCCCCGTGCGGTGATTCGTTGAGCTTTTCCGGAGCATCAACGAGCGTCTCGTTGACCTCAGTCACCTGCCCCGTCAATGGAGAGTAGACATCCGAAACGGCCTTCACCGATTCAACCGTCCCGAACGACTGCATCGACTGTGTCCGCACCCCCAGTTGCGGCAACTCGACGAACACGACGTCGCCAAGTTGATCCTGCGCGTGGTCAGTAATGCCCACCGTCGCCGTGTCACCGTCGATGCTCACCCACTCATGCTCTCTCGTATATCGGAATTCATTCGGATACATGCTTACGGCTTTCTTACTACTTCCTTGAATAAAACGGCGTTGGGGCCACCCGCGCTTCGACCATCCGGCTTCTGACCTGGACCGCTACTTCCGTACCCGCATCGCCCTTGTCCACCGGCAGCATCGCCAGCGCGATGTTCCGTCCGACAAACGGAGCGGGCGATCCACTGGTAATCCAGCCGATGTCCCGGCCGCCATCGAACACGCGGTAGCCGTCCCGACCGATCCCCCGGCCCGTCATTTCCAGCCCGGCCAAGCGGCGGCGGACACCTTCTTCTTTCTGCCTCAACAGCGCGTCCCGGCCGATAAAGTCGCCTTTCCCGAGCTTGACAATCCAACCGAGCCGCGCTTCGTAGGGAGTAATCGTATCATCGATCTCGTGCCCGTAGAGCGACATGGCGGCTTCGAGACGCAGCGTATTGCGAGCGCCCAAGCCGCATGGGCGGATGCCGTACCCGGCTCCGGCTTCCAAGACGGCATTCCAGATCCGGCCGCCCTCCTCCGGCATCACGTAGATCTCGAAACCGTCTTCGCCGGTATATCCGGTGCGCGCGATGATCGCCGGCGCTCCGAGCACTTCCCCGCGCGTGAACCAGTAGTAGCGAATCGCCGACAGATCGGTCTTCGTCAGCCTGCCCAACGTCTCGACCGCACGCGGCCCTTGAATCGCCAGTTGCACATATCTGTCGCTGGCGAACTCCACTTCCGCGTCCAAGTCGTTCTGCGAACGAATCCACTCGTAGTCCTTGACCTGGTTCGAAGCATTCACGCAAAGAAAGTAATGCTCGGGACCGATCCGGTGCACGAGGATGTCATCCACAAACGTGCCTTGCTGATACAGCAACGCCGAGTACTGCGCCTGGCCGTCGGCGAGGCGTCCCGCCGCGTTGGGCGTGAGCCGATCGACCAGCGCCAAAGCCTGAGGGCCGCGAATCTCGATCTCTCCCATATGGCTCACGTCGAAGAGGCCGACGGCCTTGCGGACCGTGAGATGCTCTTCGATGATGCCGCTGTACTCGACCGGCATATCCCAGCCGCCGAAGTCCACCATCCGCGCACCGAGGGCCCGGTGTACGGCGTTCAGCGGTGTCTTGTTGAGGGGTGCAGCGGGTGTTACGGAAGCCATCAGGATCGCGGGACCCCTCACGCTATCACCGCCCCCTGAGGCTGTCAACGAAGCGCTCTCTACTGTCAACGCAACATGGGGCGTTCCCTTGCTTGTGCAATCCGGAACGTTCTCCTTTCTCAACATGGGTTCATTCGGCGTTCGCGGCAGCGGTAGCAACCCGCGCAGGACGGCAGGAGTTGGGGCGAACGGCGCTCGTCCTGAGGCCCACCGAGAACGGCGGACAGTGCGCTGACACTGGTTCAGGGGCAATATGCCGCTCGATAGCCGCCCCACAGTGCGCAGGAATGCAGTGAGTGGGCGGCGCGGCGCGGCAGTCCGGGCGGCGGATTTCAGTTTCGGGTTCTGCCATAGAAGCCGTGTTTCGTGGCTCGTGGCTCTTGTTAGCCTTGAAAACCTTGATTCTTGATGCGCACGGAGTAACTGGCTCAGGACTCCAAATCTCTGAAGCGCGGCCTTGCAGGTACTCGGCTGCCGCATGCGGTCGATGCGTTCGTTCACACACAAATTTCAGCCGGAACGGGCGCGGGCAACCGCCACCGGTCTGTTTTGCTAGAGAATGAAGTGATGCACTCAGCCGGTTCCAAGCGCTGGATCTTTGCCGTTCTGCTGGCCCTTCTCTTCCCCGCCCTGGCCATTCACGCTTCTTGCGTTGCCGTTCTCGGCCCCGGCAACTGGGGCTCCGGGATGGAAGAGCATATTCCCGAGATTCTCGCCGATCAATCGCATCCGGCCCTCGACGGCTACCGCAGCGAATTTTCCAACGGCACCCCGCCCGCTGAGCAAACCGCGCCCGCCGCGCCGCCGGGCGTTGCGGTCCGCGGCCGGGTCGCGGCAGTCGACCACGACGAATCGAGCGGCCTATGGGTCATTCAATCCCAGGAAGGCTCTGGCCGGGGTGACGAGCGGCACTTTTATCTCTGGTCGGAAACCGATGACTTTCTCGGAGAACTCAGGCTGCCCGCCTCGTTCATCTTCGACCAGCCACGATTCATCCGCCGCCAGGGCGAAACGTTCGTCGTGCTGGAACGCCGTAACACCTGGTTGATGCCCGTCCGGGACAAGCTCCGCCGCTATGCGAAGAGTTGGTTCGACGATACCCTGCGGCCGGAGCGCTCGCTCTACCTCTACGACCTGGAAACGCGGAACCTCAGCTACATCGGTCCCGGCCACAGCCTGGCCGTTTCACCCGACCGCACTCATGGCGCCTTGCTGCGATCGGGCGCCACCGCCTCCAGCTTTTACAGCCTGCACCTGTGGGCGTTCGAAAGCGGTGAGATCGAAACGGTCGTGTCGCTGCACGAATCCGAACCGGGCGGCGGACGTTCCTTCGAATACCGCTGGTCCGAGGATTCCCGCGCGCTGCACCTCAGCGGAAACTCGGCCGGCTTCGAGCGCCGCAACCCTCAACGCCGCACTCTCAACCACCTCCACATCCGAGGCGTACCCGGCCTGTATGACCTGAACCGAACTTCGCAGAACTGACTCTGCAAGAGACGAGAGCCCTCAAAGGCAGTGGCTAGTGAAAAGCATAAAAGCCGTGATTCGTGTCTCGTGAAAAGCATAAATGCCGTGATTCGTGTCTCGTGATTCGTGTTTCGTGGAAAAGCTTAACGGCCTTGTTGTGCGCGGCAAACGGTTAGCACCTCAGGCCTCGTCCTGACGACCCTCTCACTCACTTCGCCTCGCCACGTGGTGTGAGATGCAGGATAGAGCACTCTTCCGGCAATCTCCCGACTCTTCGAGGAACGAAAAAGCAGGCCGGAATCATGGCGTGCGAGAATGGGGCCTGCCGCCGAGGGGTCCGGCGACCTGATTCAGGACCAGAACCGGGCCTTGAAGACAAGCAAGAACGGCATTTTCCATGTCAGCCCGTGGCAAAAGCCCCGCTACATTCAAACGGCGATGCATCCTGGCTGAACTGCGTTGCTCCTCGGTCGAATATGTCGAATATGCTCCCTCGTCGCGCCTTGTCAGCCAGGCGCAGCGCCGTTTTCGGTGCTACGCGGGCCGCTCTCGGCGCTACGCGGGGTTTCACCACGGACTGATATGACTCGGATCATCGTCGGGATCAGCGGCGCCAGCGGCTCGATCTATGGCGTGCGACTGCTCGAGAAGCTGGCGAGGCTCCCCGACGTCGAGACGCACGCGGTGCTGTCGCGGCCGGGCGAGAAGACCCTCTTCCACGAGACCGGGCTCAGCGCCAAGGACATCAAGTCCCTGGCGACCCACTGGCATTTCATCGAAGCCATCGGGGCGCCCATCGCGAGCGGCTCGTATCCCATCGACGCCATGGTGGTCGCGCCCTGCTCGGTCCACACGATGTCGGCCATTGCCGCCGGAATCGCGTCCAATCTGCTGGTGCGCGCCGCCGACGTGACGCTCAAGGAACGGCGGCCTCTGATCCTGGCCGTCCGCGAGTCGCCCTTGCATCTCGGCCACCTGCGGACGATGGTTTCGCTGGCGGAAATGGGGGCCGTGATCGCGCCTCCCCTGCCCGCTTTCTACACGAAGCCGGAGAACGTCGATGACCTGGTCGATCACAGCGTCAACCGCATTCTCGATCTGCTGGGACTTCCTCCCGGCGACGCACACCGCTGGGATGGGGTTTGAAAAAAGCCGTGATTCGTGTCTCGTGATTCGTGACCCCAAAACCCTAGCCTGCATTTCTCACCACCCGACGGTCGAAGCACGCCATATGACCGCCAGGACTTCGTTGCGCTTGCTTGCCGTGCTCAACGTACTGTTCAA
>JAPPLB010000145.1 GCA_028819575.1 Bryobacterales bacterium
CTGGCGGTCGTATGGCGTGCTTCGACCGTCGGGTGGTGAGAAATGCAGGCTAGCCTTTCCGCGCAGAGGACGGGCAGCGCTGCCCGGCGCCCCGAGCCTATTCGATAACTTTTTCGCGTACGCTCGTTCCCCGGATCGCGTGATGCCGCCTCCGACTGTTTGGCATCAATCAGCTTCTCGCGCCGTTGCAGACAGCCGCAAGTGGAACGATTCCCATTCAACACCTGACAACCCATATAGCAGCAATAAAGATCGAGGTATGTCGGCAATGCGGGCGGACAACCGGACGGCGGCAGAAGACTTCCTATTGCCGGTAGGCCTGTTGGCAGACCGGCTACGGGTTTTGGGATGGCGGACCCGCAGAAAGGCCTCCCTAAGCCTGGTGGTTGCGGGCGTTATCGAGGAGGCGGCGGGCGCGGGAGGGGTTGTAAACGCCGCAGGGGCAGAAGCGAGCCAGGGTGGCAACGGCCT
This sequence comes from Bryobacterales bacterium, assembly GCA_028819575.1. GTDB lineage: Bacteria > Acidobacteriota > Terriglobia > Bryobacterales > UBA6623 > JAPPLB01. Next base: position 472 of record JAPPLB010000145.1, read on the forward strand.
GGTCCGGAGTGCGGCGGCCTTCGCGGACCATGTCGAGCATCTTGCGAGCCATGTTGAAGGACACCATGCCGTGGCCGCACATCGTGGATAACTCCAGGATCTGGCTGTTGGGCAAATGGTCGTGAGGATCGGCGAAGCCCAGCGAGTACTCGACGCTGTGACGGTTCAATCCACAGGACCGGCCCAGATTCTTCGCGCCGTCGACGGAAGTGCTGACATTGACTGAGAGGCCGAGGTCCGCATGAACCAGGTCATTGAGGCAGGCTTCGGCTTTCTCGCGGCTGTCGAACACGGCAGCCACCGTGCCGGACTTGCTGAGCGCATCGATCACGCTCTCATAGTCGGCATCGAGCGCGCGGTTCCAGTGAACCGTGGGCTTCAGGCTCTTCGACGGCTTGTAGCTGCCGATCTGCGAGTTGCCCAGGTTCGCGGGCTTGTGCGATGAGCAGATGCGCAGAAAGGTCTTGAGCTTTTCAACGGCCCCTTCGTCGTTCTTCCCTTTGCAAGGGATCGCGAAGATGATGTAGTCGTCACGGAAACTCTCGGCATCACCGTACCGATGCAGCGTATTGGTCACTCGTTCCCTCACTGGCCGCGGCGTTCGTCACGCGTCCGAGGCCCATGTTGGTCTTGGCCCGTTCACGGCTAAAGCCGAGCTCCTCGAGCAGCGGAGCCAATTGGTTGTCGTCGCCCTCCTCGTCGCAGCGCGTGGAAACGCCGACCGCGACCACGGTGTCGATCTGCTTCGAAACTTCCGTCACCGTATCGAGCACCACGGGGACTTGGTCCATGCGCGTCTTGATCTCGACGATGGCCGACAGGATCTTCTCGTCGAGCAAGTCTTCCTTGAGGTCTCCGGTCGTCTTGTCGGTCATCAGATGGCTGATCGGGTTCTTCTGCTCGAACTGCACTCCGAGCTTGGCGAGCGCCCGGGTCATGGTCTGGATGTGATGAAAACGAACACCGACGCCGGGACGGCCGAACTCGATGACGTAGCCAACCTCACCGATACCAACGCGGTGCGCTACGTCGTTCGTCTTGACTTCTTCGGTGCCTCGGCCGTGGATGCCCGTGGATTTGTGCTCGACCAACGGATCACTGAATACACGGCGAGCGATGCGGGGCCACTCGAGGTCGTTCATGACGAACGCTGAGGTAGGGCAGACATCCGGCTCCGGCTCGAACCGAAATCGGAAAATCCTGGCCAGCTTGCGAATCCCGCGCACCATCGTCGGATTCAGGTGCTCGCCGCTCATCCGGAAGCACGTTCCACATTCGACGCATTGGTCCTGATCGATCGTCGCACGATTGATTTCCGGATCCACGAAAATCGCTCCCATGGGGCAGACCGGAATGCAGTTGGCGCAAGCTACACACTTTTGGGGATCGATCAGCAAAGCCCTGACTCCTCAGTACTTTGGGCTCAGTTTACCACGATGGCCGGAATCTCAAAGAACGGCGTGGCTGTTTACTCGCCAACGCGGGAAGCGTCATCGTCTCGCCTGCAACGCTTGGCAGGGCTGCCGGCGCGGAATATGCGAGCGGAAGCCTCCAGCCGGACACGCTGCCGATGCCACCCTGCATGTATTACTACCTGACGGCCGGAGCACGCGATGTTCAGGCGTTGGGTGGTTTGTGGGTGATGTAAGCGCAGTCTCAGGGTAACGCGAGCGATTGTTTCGGCCCCCTGGCGAAGGGCTTCTTTCGTGACAGGCGCCTCACCAAAGGACCCGCAGGCAAATCGTCCCCGCCGCTATGAGAAAACCACCGGCCCAGAGCGTGGGCCGCAGGTACCAAACCGGTCCGCCAGGGCCTGCGCTGAACGGGAATTCCGGCCTGACACCGAGTTGATCTCTGGTAGACGCAAGCCAAGTCCCCTCGGCCGCAGCCAATCGCGGACCGGCGCCGACCCTGGTATCGCCCCCTCGAAACACCAACCCGCTCACCTCTTCCCGGGACGCCCAGCCGTACACCAGACTGAATACAACCATCGTGCCGCTGGTGAGCAAGATGCCCCACGGATAGGCCCACCATGTATTGGTCCACCAAACCGGCAGCGGCCAATCGAGTCTGTCTCCGAGCAACGAACTCGCCCCGTATAGCATTCCCACGACGAGACCCGGCAAGCCGGAGCCACGATGTACTCGTGTGAGGGCGCCCATCACGGTCACGGTAAAAAGCGGAATCACAGCTACCGCGCTCAGCCGCAAATAGAACGCAATCATTCCCGATTGCACGAACGGAACATACCCGAATGACAAGGCGATGATCGCAGGCGTTGCCCAGCGCGATACTTGCAAATAGTGGGCATCATCGCCGTCGCGCACGATGAAGCGCGCATAGATGTCACGTGTGAAGACCGCGGCGACCGACGAACCGATGGAATCGTAGGTAGAAACGCCACCGGCCAAGACACCACCAACCACTACGCCGATCAGACCCGGCGCCAGGTAGTCCTGAACCAGCAGCGGAAAGACTCGATCGACCGCTTCAACCTCGGGATAGATCGCACGGCCGATAACCCCCAGCGTGATGTTGAACCACATCACGACGGCTGTTACCACACTGGCTGCGGAGGCGGCCATCTTCATGTCCCATTCCGAACGAGAGGCCAGCATGCGCATTGCTTGGGAATGGTTTACTACGCAGTATGCTGTGAGAATCGCGATCCAGCCGAAGATGACGAGCACAGGCGGCACTCCCGGTTCGCTCCGCCCACCGACGTGCATCATGGACTCCGCAAGAGCGGGGTCGATGGCCTGGAATCGCTCTGCGAGGCCGCTCCAACCGCCGACGACATTCCATAAGGTCAACCACAAAACGAGTGATGCGATGAACATCATCACCGACTGCAAGGCGTCCGTTATCGCTACGGACTTCAGGCCGCCGCTGGCCGTGTACACAGCCGCGGCCGTCGCAATCGCAACGACCAGCCACCAGGTACTGTCACCCCATCCGGTCAGAATCGAAAACATCAGGTACAGCGAAAACGCGATGTTGCCAAGGACGTTCGTGCGGTTCTGAATCTGGATCAGAGCGCTCAGAATGTGTACGGATGGCCCGAAGCGATACTCGAGATATTCGGCGTTGGTGTACATGCCGCTGCGATAGAGCGGCAGGAAGACGCCATACGAAACGATGAACCACCCGATGGGTAGGCCAAGCCACCAAGTGGTGAGGTTGGAGATACCGAACGTGTAGGCGCCACCCACGACTGCGACATAATCACCGCTATCGACGGCGGTGGCGAACATCGAAAGCCCGACAATCCACCAAGGCAGCCCACGCGCCGCCAGAAACCAATCCGAAGCGGTCTTGGTGCCGCGAGAGATGACGAGCCCGTAACCGACGATGGCCCCGTTCATCACCACAACAATCAGCCAATCAAGATCTGTCATCTGGGGAGTGAACAATCAGGAAGCGGTTTGCTGGAGGCTGAGCCCGGCGCCGGTCAGCCCTTTATCGAACTGAAGCACTACCGAAAAAGGTGCGGTTACCGACTTACTCCCGTCGCGGCCTTTGTTCTGGTCAACTCTTCTAGATGCCGACGAGCCGCTGTCAGATGATGCTCAACAATCGCGTCCAACGGTCCGACTTCGGGACGGGTATCGATCAGGTCGTAATGACCATGGTCATCTCGCCCTCGAACCAGCACTGCCGGCTGACGATGCGCGATCTGCACTTGCTCCACGGAAGGTCGGATGTAGCGTGGTGCGAATCCAATCCGCTTGCCGTCTGAATGATTCGCGTTCGAGCCATGGATGATGTTGACGTGGTGCAGTGACATCTCCCCTGGATTGAGCACGAGATCTGTGACATCCTCTTCTTTCACTTCGACCTGAATCTCCTGACCTCGGCTCAACAAGTTATCCTCGGCCCAGGTTTCCTTGTGCGGATGTACCGGCTCTTTGTGCGAACCGGGCACGACGCGCATGCAACCGTTCTTGGGAGTGCTCTCTGTCAGCGCAACCCAGGACGTCGTGACATCCATCGAGTTCAAGCCCCAATAGGTTCCGTCCTGATGAAACGAAATAAATCCCGGATCGTGCGGCTGCTTGGGGAAGATCGAAGATGCCCAGCAAACGATGTCAGGCCCAAGGATGTCTTCCACGGCATCAAGGACTCGTGGGTGATGAATCAGGTCCCAAGACCAGGGAAGGTGCATATGTGTGAGCGAAAGGTCTGTCGCTTTCGGCCTGCCGCCGAGAGCCGCTTCCAACTCTTCGTATGAGGAGCGATAATGCCGCACTTCGTTTTCGGAAAGAACCGGTATCGGTGAAAGGTAACCTTCTTCCCGATACCTCTCAACTTGTTCCTGCGTTAAGACTTTCGGCACGTTTCCATCCCTCAGGAAAGACATCTGCCGACCAAGCCGTGGCGAAGCGGCTCGACCTGTCCCACCGTAAGCATGATGGACCGAGTCGTCTCGATCCATTCGTAATCTCTGGGGATTCCGCTCTTGACCACCGCCATCCCCGACTCTACAGGCGTTGGGCGCGAATCCGCCAACAGCTTATCGGCGCAGGCTCGAGAGTGATAGAAAGCGCGCCCGTAACGCAATTTCACTCCACACGACCACCTGGTGGTAGCCGATAGACCGTTTGACCGAGCACTTGCCCGCTATCGTCCCAGAGCGCCCGATCGATTTCCGAGACTACCGAACCCATGATCGGCCCTGCACCGTAGAACGGCATTCATGTACTTGTCGCCGTGTTCTCAAGTACATAAACGCTAAGTTCGTCTTGCAGCTCGATCGCTGTAGATGGTACCATCGACAGCCCCGCTTGATCAATTTTTACCCTCTCCGGATGCTTTTTTCTCGGTGTGGTTCTTGTCTTGAGGTGTGGGAGATTACAAGCCAATGCAAGGCAAACGACAGAGGCTGTCCCTACTTATGAAGCCTTCTCTGGTCTGGACAGTTTGTTCCGAGGCAGCAGTATTGCGGAAGCGGCTGCTGCTGTCTTGTGGCGCAGCTTGGCTTTCAACAGCGGTGCTATTCGGTCAAGGACTCAACACGACTCACAAGAAGGGCAACTGGGAGGAGATCGAATTTGCCTTTAACAGCGCGGTCTTGACCGACGGCTATCCCAGCTTGCTGCGCTTGGCGGAGCTGCTGAATCAGCAGCCCGACTATCGGGTCAAGCTTGCGGGTCACGCGGACCATATCGACTCCGAGAGCTACAACATGGCGCTAAGCCGAAAGCGCGCAGAGAGTGTCCGCGATTTCCTGATGAAGCACGGCGCGCGGAAGAACCAGATAATCATCGAACCTTACGGGGAGCAAAAGCCCATCGCCGACAACAGCCTGAACGAAGGACGTTGGATGAATCGTCGTGTCGAGATCACTGTCACCGATGCGCAAGGCAACATCATCAGCGATGGCGGCGTGGGAAATGCCATCACCTCGATCGATGATCAAATCGCAGCGCAAGAGGAGTGCTGCGAGAAGACCTCCAATGAACTGAAGAAGCTTGACACCATTCTGGCGGCCTTGGAGGACCTCAAAGACGAGAACCAGGGCCTCAAGGACGAAGTCGACAAGCTCAAGCAGGCACAGAGCAGTTTGAAAGAAGAGATGGCCGCGGCGCCCAAACCCGCCACCGAGACTCAGCTACGCAAGGTCATTCGCGAAGAATCCCCCAAGCCGTCCAAAAAGTTCGCACGATATAACTTGTTAGCGGGACCGGACACTTACAAGGGCAACCTCTCTGTAAGTGGATCAGGTCAGGTTTTCCTGCCCTTCGCCAAGAATCACGCCGTTCAGGCCCAAGGCGAGTACATGCACAACTTCCAACGGGACGAAGGCCAGGTCGACATCGGCATCGTGAACCGTTTCGGTCCCATGCAAGCGGGCGTGTTTTCGAGCTTCAAGTACGTGAAGTTCAGTGACCTCCCTAATTCCGGCGCACTCGGACAGGCCGCTGGCACGCTCGACTACATTTTCCAGAACGGCAGGATTGGCGTATTCGGCGCCAAAGGCTTTATGGACGGAGCGATCCTCAACACCCGCTTGCTGCCACCCAACCGCATCGAGGAGACCTACCTGAGCATCGTTGATCAAGTTGGCTTCAGCACAGCTGTAGCCGCTTGGGGGGACAGCTGGTTCGAGGGCCACTTTGGAGCCCAGTTCAGAAAATTCGACAATAACAAGCCCGGCGGCCGTATTCGCTACATCCATCCAATCACCAACCGGATCGCCTTTACCGTCGCCGGCGGTATTAACGAGACTTTGATTTCGGACCGTAACACGGGCACTTTCACAGTTGGACTCGAGTTCGGTAAGTGGTTAAGCCCGAAGAACTACGGTGACACGGAAGGGCCCGTTCCCGTGGATGTTCCGCGAGTTCGCTACGAGGTGCTGACACGAACCGTCCGCACCGGCAACGATTCCCCGGTAGCCGATGCCGGCCCCGACCAGATCGGAGTCGACGGAGGCACGATTGTGCTGGACGGATCACGCTCGTACGACCCGGACGACGATCCAATCACTTTCGAGTGGGAGCAGGTAGGCGGGCCGGACGGCACCCTCTCCTCACTCAATACCGCCCAGACCAGCTTCACCGCGGAAGAGGGCCAGACCTATCAATTCCGCCTGACCGTCAGGGACGACCACAACGGTGTCGGGACTGACCGCGTCATGGTGAGCACGCTTGACCGGCAGATCACCATTCTGCGCTTCTCGGCTGAACCGCCGCAGATCAAGTCCGGTGAGTCAACGACCTTGCTTTGGGAGGTCCGCAACGCGACAAACGTGGAGATTTCCGAGGTCGGCGAGGTCAATCCGGAGGGTGGCAGCACCACAGTAAACCCGACCGAGACCACTACATATACTCTTACGGCGAGCAATCCGAAGCGGACGATCAGCCAAACCGTCACGGTCACAGTGCAGGACCCGCCGATTATCATTCAATTCTCCGCCACACCCCCATCGATCCGGCGTGGCAACCAGAGCATGTTGAGCTGGGATATCCGCAATGCGACTGACGTCACGATCTCCGGCATCGGGGCCGTGAGTCCGCAGGGCTCGCAAATGGTGTCGCCAGATCAGACCACCGAGTACACGATCACCGCGCGCAACTACGTGGGCGAGGCTTCAGCCACCGCCACGGTGAGGGTATGGGACTCGCCTTTTTAGAACCACAAGCACGTCACTTGTTCACTTTCAGCTTTGGGCATGGGAGCATATATCCAATCAGGAGTGTCAAAGAGACGGCTTGATTCCCATTCCTGAAGCCTTCTCCGATCCGGATTTCTCAGCGAGCGCTCTCCGCGAAGCTTCGCTTCAGGCGATACGCCACTTCATCCATCCCGATCAGGGGATCGCGTTTGTTTTGATCAGTAAAGCGAATGTTGATCTGGCCTTCATGGCGCGTGCGCCTGATGGCGTTGTGCAACTCTCAGGGCGCTAACCCGACAATCGGCTTCACGAAAACCGCAGAATGGACACTACACTTAATGGGTCTGGAACCGTGGACCTTGTCATGTCCGTTCTTCAGGCCGGTACGGTTGCTCCCGATTTCAGTCTCCCAGATGCACAGGGCCACGGCCATTCGCTGTCCAATTTGCGATCCGTAGGGTTACTAGGGCTCACGTTTTTCAAGGTTTCCTGTCCTACCTGCCAATCGAGCCTCCATTTCATCAATCGGCTAGCGAGTAAGCGTACTGACACCGCCCGCGTGTGGACGATCTCCCAGTATCCGCCCCGTCACACCAAACACTTCAACAAGGACCTCGAGATACGGCTACCACAACTCTTCGACTCTGAAGAGACAGGCTTTCCGGTTTCAGAAGCCTATGGCATCGATATGGTGCCGACGACTTTTCTGATTGACGAGAGCAGGTGGATCAAGTACGTCTCTGTTTCCTGGGACCGGGCCGAGTTCGTGACAATGCCCTCTGCACTGGCCTCTACCGCAGGCCTGTCAAAACTCAAGCTCTTCGAGCCCGATGCATACGTCGACGAGTTCCGTCTCGGCTGCGACGCAAAGAACTAGCCCTCGCTCTATCCAGATGCTCCCGGAAACACCCGCTAACGATCCGCTCGACATTTCCGTGAACCCCGTTAGGCGACGCCTTTTCGCCGTGGGTCAGGCAACCGCCTTCGCCTTCCTGACTGTCGTGCTGTGGTTTCTGATGATCTGGCTTCTGCGTGGTCAAACATGGGTCGAGAACGAACTGGTTCTTTCCGTGGTCTCGCTCGCGCCCGCAGTCGTTGTCGCGCACACCGTCTTCGTGCTTTTCAATCCATCAGTCTCCTGGAACGCAATCGGCCTCTCTTGCTCACCGCGCGGATTGGTTGAACTCACCGCCGGAATACTGGGCGGGGCGGCGATTGCGCTCTCCGTCGTCGGCGTGCTGTGGACTCTGGGTTGGATCGTCGTTGACCAAGGCTCAGCCCCGACTGTTGGCGAGCAAGAAGTGATTTGGGCCCCAGGATGGCTCAATGCCTGCATGATCCTCTTTCTGGGCGCCTCCTCGGAAGAGCTGCTCTTTCGTGGGTTTGGCTTGCAACAACTCATCCGTGCGACAAACTCTTGGGTCGCCATTATCGGAACGTCCATGATTTTTGGGCTTCTCCACGCGAGCAACCCGGGCGCATCCGAGGTCGGCTTGGTAAACACCGCGCTGTTCGGTTGTCTGTTCGGCTTCCTGCTGCTTCGCAGCCGCTCGCTCATGACCCCCATCGGTGTTCATTTCGGATGGAACTTTACTCTGGTTGCCACCGGCGTCAGTCTCAGTGGCCTTAGAATCAAGTTGGTGGACGTCACACTCACGTCCACGGGCCCCGCACTGTGGAGTGGCGGCCCGTACGGACCGGAGGCGAGCTTGCTAACCAGCCTGACGATTCCTGTGGTGATCGGGATCATCCTCTGTTGGCCACCGAAACGCAATACGGAGCCAAGACTATGGGACTGAGCAGCAGCACCGATCGAAAGCGCCTTGCGCACGTGTTGTCCATTGCGCTCATCGTGGTCTGTTGCTTGCAGACTTCCGCGCCGCTCGCGCGGGCCAACATCAGCGCTACGGAGCGGGCCAACATCATCCGCGAAATGATGTCCGAGCAGGGAACGGCGAAGATCCTCATCCCGTGCTCCAAGAAGGCGCTCGACATCCAGGCCGATGGCTCCCACGATGAAGACGAATGGAGTGAGGCGCTCGACAAGTTCGGGCCAGCGGCTCGCATCGGTGAGCTGGTAGAAATTACCAAGGTTGAGTTCAAGGGATCGCGTTTGATCATTGAGCTCAACCATGGCATCAAAGGCGGACGCAAGTGGTGGCACCGTGTTCAGATCGCCGGAGCACACACTCGCGGCACAACGCTCGGTTCCACCGCACAAGTCTACGCGCCCGGCGGCACGAAAATCGCGCTGCTTTATGACAAGAAAATTCCGTCTATGCAAGCGGACGATCTACGAGCCCAGCTCAAGCCGGTGCTCGATTTCGAGCAGCGCTCTGCATCGGAGCTGTATATCGAAAAACTCCCTGAAGAGTTTCAGATCGCGATCAAGGAGAAGACCGTCATCGAAGGTATGGACCGCGAGATGGTTCTCCTGGCCAAAAACCGCCCCGATCGGAAAGTTCGCGACGTCAAGGACGGCGTCGAGACCGAAGATTGGATCTACGGCGTACCACCAGGGGAGGTAACTTTCGTGACGCTCCAAGACGGCATGGTGATTCGAGTGAAAGAAACCTACGCCAACATCGGTGGGCAAGTGAAACGCAACCAAGACCCGAACGAAGAAAAAAACAACTAAGAAGGAAGCACATTTGTATGGCTGTCAAAGTCGGCATCAACGGATTTGGAAGAATCGGAAGGAACGTTTTTCGTTCCGCGATGGGCCGGTCGGATATGGATATCGTCGCCGTCAATGACATCACGGACATCAACACGCTTGCACACCTGCTTAAGCACGACTCGGTCCTCGGCAATCTGTCCCAGGATGTCAAGGCCACCGAGGACGGCATTCAAGTCGGCGACCATTTCGTGAAAGTTTTCGCCGAACGCGACCCCGCTCAAATCCCGTGGAAATCTGTCGATGCAGAGGTCGTGGTCGAATCGACCGGCCTCTTCACGAAACGTGAGGACGCGTCGAAGCACCTCCGGGACGGCGTCAGGAAAGTAGTCATCTCCGCGCCCGCGAAGGGCGAGGACATCACCCTCGTTCTCGGCGTGAACGACCACAAGTACGACCCCGCAAAGCACAACGTTATCTCGAACGCCTCCTGTACAACGAACTGTTTGGCGCCGGTCGCCAAGGTGCTGCATGAAAACTTCGGCATCAGCAAGGCGACGATGACGACCATCCACAGCTATACGAACGATCAGCGCACATTGGACCTGCCGCACACTGATCTGCGCCGCGCCCGCGCGGCCGCATTGAATATGATCCCGACCAACACCGGGGCCGCCGCCGCGATCGGACTGGTGATGCCGGAGCTCAAAGGAAAGTGCGATGGTTTCGCCATGCGTGTCCCGACGCCGAACGTCTCGGTTGTCGACCTCGTCGCCGTCCTCGATAAGCCCGCGACCCAAGAAGAGATCAACGCCAAGCTCAAGGAGGCCGCCGACGGCGCACTCCAGGGTATCCTCGGTTACACCGAAGAGCCCCTTGTTTCCAGCGACTTCATGCAGGATCCCCGTTCTTCGATCGTGGACGCCTCGATGACACGCGTCATGGACGGCAACCTCGTCAAGGTTCTCGCCTGGTATGACAACGAATGGGGCTACTCGAACCGCATCGTTGATCTGGTCTGCGGACTGGGTGGCGATGGAGCTTCCTGATTCGAGCATGTTTTTCCTCCGCCCGTGCGCGGATCTTGCAAGCGGGAAACATCCTGGCCCTTGTCAACGCCGCCGGCCAAGGGGGATGATTCAGGTCAGCGGCGCGGCAGGCTGTGCGCTCGACCCCGCAGAAGCCCACCCCCAACGCCTCGATGTCCTACCGATCCATCCGTGACCTCGACCTCCGGGGCAAGCGCGTCTTACTCCGAGTCGACTTCAATGTCCCCCTTGAAGCCGACGGCAGGACCATCACCAGCGACGCGCGGATCCGCGCCGCTCTGCCGACGGTGCGAGCGTCACTTGATGCGGGCGCAATGCTCGTTCTTGCCTCTCATCTTGGGCGCCCCCAAGGCAAGCCCACCCCGAAGATGAGTCTCATGCCCATCGCGGAGCGGCTTGGCGAGCTGCTCGGAAAAAACGTTGCGATGGCGTCCGATTGCATCGGCGGTGAAGTTGTGCAGCAGGCTCAATCACTCACGCCCGGTGACGTTCTCCTGCTTGAAAACCTGCGTTTCCACGCCGGCGAAGAGAAGAACGATCCTGAATTCGCCCGCGCGCTCGCCGGCCTTTGCGGCATCTACGTCAACGATGCTTTCGGAGCCGCGCATCGCTCCCATGCGTCCACCGCAGGCATCGTCGAACACGTCTCGGAAGCGGCAGCCGGCCTGCTGATGGAAAGAGAAATAAAGTATCTTTCGATGGCGCTGCGTGAACCGGCCCGCCCCTATATCTCGATTATTGGCGGGGCGAAGGTCTCCGGGAAAATTGACGTCATTCGCAACCTGCTCGAAATCTCCGACCGCGTGCTGATCGGCGGAGCAATGACCTACACTTTCTTGAAGTCCCGGGGCTTGCCCGTCGGCGACTCTCTTGTCGAAGATGAGAAGCTTGACTTGGCTGCCGGGCTGCTGGCCGCCGCCGGCGATCGTCTACTGCTTCCTCTAGACCATGTTGTCGCGCCCGACCTTGCCGCCGACGCTCCAACCCGAACCGTCGACGGCGCCGGTCAACCCATCCCCGATAGATGGAGGGCGCTCGATATCGGCCCGAAAACGATCGCCGCTTATCGAGACGAGATCGCAAAAGGGAGGATGATCGTCTGGAATGGCCCGATGGGCGCTTTCGAGATCGAACCGTTCGCGCGAGGAACGATTGAAGTTGCCAAGGCTGTCGCCGCCTCGAAGGCAACGTCGATTATCGGCGGGGGCGATTCAGAAAAAGCCATACAGATCGCGGGGGTCGCCGACAGCATCACCCACATCTCCAGCGGAGGGGGCGCATCGCTCGAGTTCCTCGCCGGAAAGACACTGCCCGGCGTAGAAGCGCTCGAAACATCGGCGCGAAGCAACCGGCGTTCATTCAGCCATGGAACCGTTGCCTGAGTCGGGAAAACTCCCCAGAGCGGCACTTCGTCAAGTTCTACGGGGATGTTGACACGTTGCCCAGCACAGGTGCTCCACTTCATATCGCAGGTCCTGTTCGGGACTGGACAAGAGGATGTCCAGCCGCCCGGCCCGCTCCTGAGGCCGTTCTCGGTCGAGAACGACGACTTCGCCCAGACCGAGTATGGTCGGATCTTCCGCAATCCGACCTTGAAGCCACTTCTCGTCAAAATCCGGATGAGTCTTGAGCGATATACGCTCATGGGTCGTGTAGCTAAGGCTTGTCATGTCGCAAGCACCGCCCGTTCCATCTATGCCGGTCCCGCCTCCGGCGGCCAATTCGTTCTCAGCTTCAGGGGCTTGATGCGGTACTTCAGCATGCACCAGAGCGCCCGAAAGGCGTCCTTCATCCCGATTTTCTTGCCTTCGGCGTACGTGCGGCCGTGATAGGCGATGCCCACTTCGTAGACCCGCGCCCCCGCCTTGGCCAACTTGCAAGTCACCTCCGGGTCAAAGCCGAAGCGGTCTTCCTCGAGTGGAATCGCCTGAATCAACTCCCGGCGGAAGACCTTGTAGCACGTCTCCACGTCGGTGAGGTTCAGGTTCGTCATCATGTTCGACAGCAGCGTGAGGAATTGATTACCCACCGAATGCCAAAAGTAGAGAACGCGGTGTTCCTGGGTCGTGATGTACCGTGAACCATAGACAGCATCGGCCTGACGACGATCGAGAGGCCCCAACAGTTTCGAGTAGTCCTCGGGATCGTACTCGAGGTCCGCGTCCTGAACAATCACATATTCGCCGCGAGCCTCCGCGAAGCCCGTTCGGAGAGCGCAGCCCTTTCCCCGGTTGCGGTCATGATGCAACACGGTAAGGTTCGAGTGCTCGTTGAGACATTCGGCAAGCATCTCACGCGTACCGTCAGTCGAGAAATCATCGACGACGATCAACTCCTTGTCGATGGGAACGTTGTTGACCCGCCGCAGGATTTCCGCAACGGTGTTCCGCTCGTTGAAAACAGGGATGACAACCGACAGCTTCACCGAATGTGTATGTGTATACCCGCAAAGCCTTCGCCGATGGAGCACAAGCGCTCAGCCCATCTACGAAAATGCCGCTGGAAGATAGCCCTCGCCAAATGATGTAAGTCTTAACAGGAACTCCATCCGAGCGTCAACAAGAACTTTCCGCCTCTCCACCGCTCAACGGGTCGAAGTTGAAGTCAAGACTCAGTCGGTGATAACCTGCGGAAACCGGTGAGGAGCATGAGATGACCCCCCAAACCCGCGCTTTTGTCCTTTCGCTTGCCTTCGCGATGCTTCTTGCCGCAGACCATCACGAAGAGGGCTTCACTCCCATCTTCGACGGCAAGTCCCTCAACGGCTGGACACTCATCGGCAAAACCGGCGGCGGATACCTCGTCGAAGATGGCAAGATTGTCTGCCCGCCCAAGGGCGGCGGCAACCTGTTCCACGAGAAGGAATACTCCGACTTCGTCCTACGCTTCGAGTTCAAGCTCGAAGACGGCTCCAACAACGGCCTCGCCATCCGCTCACCGATGCAAAAAAGCAGCTTGGCCTACGACGGCATGGAGCTGCAAATCATCGACAACACCAGTGAGCGCTACAGAGACATCAAATCCTGGCAGAAGCACGGCTCGCTCTACCACGTCTTTCCGGCGAAGACCGGCCATCTGAAGCCGACCGGTGAGTGGAATCAGCAAGAGGTGTCTGTCAAAGGCCGGCAGGTCAAGGTCGTGCTCAACGGACACACCATCCTCGACGTCAACCTTGATGGCGTGAAAGACCCCGAGATCATTGCCAAGCACCCCGGACTGAAGCGTACGTCAGGCCATGTCGGGTTCCTGGGGCACGACGAGCCCATCGAGTTCCGTAACATCCGCATCAAGGAACTGTAAAGGCGGCGCCTGTCGGCGCTACAACTCCCGCCTGCCGTCCATCGCCTCCATCATCGTCGCCTCATCGACGAACTCGAGTTCCGCCCCCACGGGAATGCCCATCCCGAGACGGCTCACGCGCACGTGCAGAGGCTTGAGTAATCGTGCCAGATAAGACGCTGTCGCCTGTCCTTCTGTCGTGGGGCTCGTCGCGATGATCACCTCCTCGGTCTCCATCTGCCCGAGGCGCTCCAGAAGGTTTTTCAGTTTCAAGTCTTCCGGGCCGATGTTCTTGAGCGGCGCGAGTACGCCGTGGAGTACATGGTAGAGCCCGTCGTACTGCCGGGTCCGTTCAACGATCGAGATGTTCGCTGGCTGCTCCACGACGCAGATGGTTTTTGGGGAACGGTTCGGATCGCGACAGAACGGGCAGAGCATCCCTTCGGCAATGTTGTTGCAGCGCTCGCAAAGCTGAATCGCGCTTCGCATGTCGAGAATCGCATTCGCAAGTCGATCCGCTTCATTCTTCGGAGCGCCCAGCAGATGGAAAGCCATGCGCTGTGCCGATTTTGCGCCAACTCCCGGCAGCCGTTTGAGCTCGTCAACGAGCCGGGACATCGGCGCGGCCAGATCACTCATGGCGAAGCCCTACAACATCCCGGGAGGGAGCCCCAAGCCACCGAGCATGCCGCCCATCTTGCCCTGTGCTTCATCGTCCACCCGTTTTGCCGCCTCGTTGACCGCTCCCCGCACCATGTCTTGCAGCATTTCGCGGTCTTCCACTGCGTCCTCTTCGATTTGGATCGACAGCACGTTCTTGTGGCCGTCCATCTTGACCGTAACCATGCCACCGCCCGTCGAGGCTTCCACGCGAATCTCCGCGATCTGCTGCTGAAGCTGCTCCTGCATCTTCTGGGCTTGCTGCATCATCTTCTGCATGTTGCCCGGGATTCTCACTGTGAGTACCCCCTCAAGTTTCTGACTTCCCGGATCTGCCCGGCGAAAGCCTTCCGGATCATCTGCACCGCGGGATCAGCCAAGGCTCGTTTTTCAGCACCACCCGCGGCGGAGTCTACCGTATTACCGTCAGACCCAATGGTGACCGATGAGCCTACAGAAACAATCTGACGAGATTCTGTTTCATCTAAATCGTCACCCAGTCTAACATGTACCCTGCTTCCGACAACTTTCGCGACGACCGTCTCCAGCGAGTCCACACCGAGTTCGAGGGTCGTCCGATAGTCAGCCGGCGAACGTATCAAGACGTTGTCACCCTCCAGGCTGATCGTTCCGTGTTCGATGGCATCCGCGAGGTGGTCGCTTTTATCGCTGCGCAAGGCGGCCAGCACCCGGGACCGCACGTCACAGTCCGTGGACGAGACTTCCTTCCTTGGTTCGGCCCCACTAAACTGCTCCTGATGTGGCTCGGCGACCGCAGGAATCGGTTCCGACGGGATGGCCTCGCTCACAGACTCCGCCTTGGCCGCGGAAAGCGCAGCGCCGCCCGTGCTCACTGAGCCCTTTCTGGAGCCCTCGCTTTCGGCTCCGCTCAAACGGGATAGCACCTCCTCGATCGGTTGCAGATGCCCTGCGTACAGCAGCTTGAGCAGTCC
Organism: Bryobacterales bacterium; assembly: GCA_028819575.1. Lineage (GTDB taxonomy): Bacteria > Acidobacteriota > Terriglobia > Bryobacterales > UBA6623 > JAPPLB01. Next base: position 16,147 of record JAPPLB010000145.1, read on the forward strand.
CACTTCCAGCCGGAAACGTGGCTGCGCCGCCGCTTGCAGATCGCGATACAACTCGAGCAGCAGTTGCACGTAGCGCGTCAGATCCTCTTGACTGAACGCTGCGGAGTGCGCGCTGAGGCTCTTGCGCTCATCCGGCCCGGTGCTCACCAGTCGCGAATCCGCGCCGGCAACCTTCAGCACAAGCAGGTTCCGAAAATAGCGCACGAGTTCGCCGCAAAAGTGCTGCACGTTGCGGCCTTCACTCAAGATCTGATCGGCGGTTGCAAGCAGTGCCGAAGCGTCGTTGCCGCGCAGCGCCGACACAATGCTGTCGGTGACTTCGCTAGAGATCGCCCCCAGCAGATCACGCACGGGCTTGGCTTCCAGACGATTGCCGAAACACGCGGTTGCCTGATCCAAGGTCGAAAGCGCATCGCGGATGCTGCCATCTCCGGCCAGGGCGATCGAGACCAGGGCATCCTCGTCGGCTTCAATGCCTTCTTGCCCACAGATCCACTTCATGTGCGCGACCACCGGCTCGAACGCCACTGCTCGAAACGGGAAGCCCTGACAGCGCGAAACGATCGTCGCCGGGATCTCATGCGGCTCCGTCGTGCAAAGAATGAAGACCACCCATTCCGGTGGTTCTTCCAACGTTTTTAGCAGCGCGTTGAAGGCGTCTGTCGTAATCTGGTGTGCCTCGTCGATGATGAAGACCTTGTAGCGGTCCCGCACCGGGCGGTAGCGCACGTTCTCACGCAACTCGCGGATGTCGTCAATGCGCCGGTTCGACGCGGCGTCGATCTCCACCAGATCCATTGAGTTTCCGGCAGCGATCTCACGGCAACTTGTGCACGCAAGACACGGTTCCGGGACGGACCCCTTCTCGCAGTTCAAAGCCTTGGCGAGAATACGCGCCATCGTCGTCTTCCCGGTGCCACGTTGGCCCGAGAAGATGTAGCCGTGCCCCACACGCTCCTGTGCGAGGGCGTTGGTCAGAGTCCGCTTGACGTGGTCTTGGTTGACGACGTCGGCAAATCTTTGCGGGCGGTACTTTCTCGCGATGACCTGGTACATGACGCGCCCGGAGTCTAGCGGGGAAACAGGCCGTAGATCACCGCCCGGAACTCCCATTTGACAATTTCAAGGAGGGCGTTGTTGGTCTGTGGGCTCCGGGGAATCCGCGGCACTCGGCAGAGGCTGCTACCGTTGCTTCCTTCCGGACCTGGCGGAGTTCACAGCATCCCGCTGCACAGAGCCCGGAGCCCGATTACACATCCTAACACGCACTTTTTGAATCGCATTTTACTTCCTGAATTCGTACCCCATCCGGTTCGCGCCTCGTGAAAACCACTTGGGAATCGGCTATCTCAGAAGCGAAGAGCGCATGCAAATGCCGATAGCACACAAGTAGTAGTTGTACAAGATTGCTCAGAACGTCTCACTGCTTGCGAATCGGGCGCTCCCAAAAGTCGTTCCTGGTAAAACTCGTTGTTATACTGCCTTCCGGCCTTCCCGGCCACAGATGCTCGTTCTGAAACGACATTGGATTCGCCTGCTCTTTCGTATCCATCAAATGAAGCTCTTGGCGGGCTCCCCAGGGGCAATTTTTCGTGGCTACTCAGCCCATCTCGAGCCTGGCGGCAAGGCCTACGACCGTCATCTGAAGCAGGAGATCGAAGAGTATCGCCGAGTCCACGGCGGGGGCGGTGAAGCCACCAGCAAACCGAATATCCCCCTCATCGAACCGGCCCCAGCCTCCTGGCTCGATATCCAAGGCCGTGCTGCAACGCGCATCCGTGACGCTACCGGCGATGACATGTACGGACACGTCCTCTCTCGTCTATGCGCACGCAAAGGCGTCCGCATGCTCTCGCTGGGCTCCGGTCCCGGAGGATTGGAATTACAGTTTGCCAGGGAAGCTCGATCCGCGAAGATCGAATGTATCGACCTCAACGCCGGCTTGCTCGAAAAGGGGTGCGCACAAGCCGCTTCGGAAGGCCTGGCCGTTGAGTTCCGGCAGGGTGATCTCAACACGATCCTGTTACCGCCGGAAAAGTTCGACCTCGTTTTCTGCCACGCCTCACTACATCATCTCTTGGAACTGGAGCACATCTTCCACCAGATCAAGCGAACGCTCAAAACCCGTGGCGAGTTGATCGTAATCGACGTCATCACCCGGCACGGCTATCGCATGTGGCCCGAAACCCGCAAAGTGATCGACAAGATCTGGAAAACCCTGCCGGCAGCTTACCGCGTCAACCACACTTCCTATCACGTCAAGATGATCGACGAGAGAATTGTCGACGCTGACAGTCGGCGATCCAACATGGAGTGCATTCGCTCCGAAGACATCCTGCCGCTTCTCGAGGCCGGATTCGAAACCTCCGCTTACGTCCCGTTCTACAGTCTCTGCCGACGCCTCTTCGACACGATGTACGGCCCCAATTACGATCTCGCCCGAGCGCTCGACCGAGCCATTCTCGATTGGCTTTGGGCGCTCGACTGCTACTACCTTGGCACGGGCGTCCTCAAGCCCGAGACCTTCTTCGGCATTTATCGCCCAAAACGCTGATCTCAACGCTTATTGCTCTTCCAATCGGGAAGACTCGTATCGAATAGTTGGGCGAAAACCTAAGTCATCAGAAGAAGGCGCCACGGCTGATTCGCCTCCGACAGCACTTTGCCGCGTTGACGACACGCCGGGACCTGACAGACCCGGCGCCAACTCGAACTACCGGGGCTGGTGCCACGTTCTACCGGGAAGACTCGCTGAAGTGCCTGTAGAGCATGTAGATACCCAATGCAATGAGACTGACAGGCCAGTAAGGCAAGAGACTAGGGATCCGCCAGTATCCGAGAGACTGTAAGAGGAAAGTGAACCCCAACACGATGAATGCGATGCCGATGGCAGGCAACCGCGAGCCCGCATGAACCAGAGACAGCAAACCAGAAAACTCATCAACCGGCTCTCCACGCTGCAATGCCTTCGCGGTCCTCGACGCCTCGACCGGCATATAGATAAAGAACATCAACGCGAACATGATGAGTAGGGGATCGAGTTCTCCCGAAACGCCGGAGCCGATCAACGTCATCACCCCACCGAACACAACCACGTGGAATACCGCTTTCGCATAGTGGCCGTTGTAAACGGCGCCCACACCGGGAATGAGCCCCAATACGAACGCCAAGAAGGGGGACGGGGCTTCGACGCTTGCTTCCGAAGCCTTGAACCTGACCCTATCCTTGACGCCGGCGGAAGCTTTCGGTGGAGATGAATGTAGCCCTTCATCGGTATGTGACGCCGCTTCCGGCCCTACGCCGGGTTCCCTCTCAGCCAGACAATCCCCGCAGTGAGCCACGCCATCGTTCTCACGAACACATCCCGCGCAGAGAGCCTTGCCGCAAGACCGGCAGAAAGCCGTTGCTTCAGTATCCGGATGGGTCGCGCAGGTCATCGTCGCTGCTATCGTGCTCATCGAGGGGACATTGGCGTCGAATCGTCAGACGGAGCCCTCTCGTGTTCGTCCGGGCCCGCGGTGTTCTGTTTCTGCTCCGGGAACGTCCTGCGATAGACAGCAACCCCTCGCTGCCAAACTTGATCCAATCCGACCGAGGCTGATCTCATCCGGGCGACAGGCGCCGCATCTTGCCAACGATCAAGAGTTTGCTGTCCGGACCACGTCAGAATTGAAAACGAGACGATTGCCAGCGCTACGCTCATGGCGAAACGCGGCTCGAACAACGGTTGCAGAAACGGTCGCACCCAACTCCTCGATCCAACTCCCGCTGCCACCAAGCCACCGGCGGGTGGCTCCGCGTGCACCGTCGAATCCAGGATGTTGGCTACCAGGCCTTCAGGAATCTCCACTGTCGGTGCTTGGCGCAAGAACCCCAATGCCAGGTCCATGTCTTCCCTCAGAGCCACGCAATGGGGGCAAGCGGCGAAGTGATCCTCGACCCGCCGCTGCTCAGAGATGCTCAGTGCGTCATCAAAATAGTCATCCAGCAGGCTTTCTACTCGACGGCAGTTCACGGCCGCACCCCCATGATCCGAAGGTGTTTAGCCAAGTCACGGCGTCCGCGGTTGATTCGCGATTTCACGGTTCCCTGAGGAATATCCAGCACGCCGGCAATCTCCTGATATTCCATCTGTTGCAGGTCGCGCAAGATCACGGCCTCCCGCAACTCCGGCGACATGCGGTCAAGCGCCGCGCGCAGTTTCTCTGAGGCCTCGCGCCGGACTAGCGTGTGGTCTGCACGTCCTCCGACCTCTGAAGTTTCCTCGATACCGGAAATTTGATCCTCCAGCGGCTCCAGCACCTTGTCTTTGCGGGATCTGCGGTAATGGTCAATCAGCAGGTTGCGCGTCAATCGCAGCAACCAGGTCCGAAATGCCGCCGCCTCGGGCTGGTAGCTGCCCAGCCCGCGATAAACCCGCAAAAAGACTTCCTGAGTCAAGTCCCGCGCATCTTCCGAGTGCCCGGTGAATCGATAGCAGGTGGCATACACGACACGGGTATGAACCCGGACCAGGGCTTCCCAAGCGCTGCCGTCCCCATGCAGACACCGCCGGACGAGGTTCGCATCCCGCTCAGCCGCTTCTCTAGCGATCTGCTCACTGTAGCCACCCTCCTGTCGCGACCCCATCCAAGGGGTTGACCACGGGTGGATAGCTGCTTCAGATGCCATATCGGATCGATGCACCGTCCCTAATCAGAGTAAACGACGACTGAACCCAAAAGTTCATTGTTTTTTGCGGCCGCCTCGAGTGTCTGCCCCACATCAATGGCTTTTCACGATCCTCAACCCATTCCAACTCGATAAAGAGAATTCCGCAGCCCTTTGGACTGCCGCGGAAGACAAGAGCCGTTTAGAATAGAGGCGGTGATTTCGTTGAGCGCAGCCCCATCACGGATGCATCACATCGCGCTTCTCTCAATAGGGTGCGCCTTGTCCATGGGCTTTTCACAAGCGCAAACAAATCCTGAATCGGTCCGCTTCTTCGAGGAGAAAGTCCGCCCTCTGCTGGCGGCGAAGTGTCTCACCTGCCACAACGAACAAGCCAAGATGAGCGGGCTTTCTCTGGAGTCGCGTGAGAGCGCCATGCTGGGAGGCAGCCGGGGCTCCGCAGTGATCCCCGGGCAACCGGAGGAGAGTCTCCTCGTCCAGGCCATTAACCGGACGGGCGTCCTGAAAATGCCACCCACTGGACCTCTCGAAAGTCATGAAGTCAGTGTCTTGGAGTCATGGGTCCGGGCGGGAGCCCCATGGGGCATTGCCGCTGGCAAGAATGTCAAGCGTGCCGGTCCGTCACATTGGTCTTTCCAGCCTGTGCGTCGACTAGATCCTCCTGCGGTGGAAGATCATCATTGGATACGGAATCCGATCGACTGGTTTGTGCTCGCGCGCTTGGAAGCCAAACAGATCCGCCCCTCACCGCCAGCCTCGCGGCGAACTCTCATCCGACGAGTCAGCCTCGATCTCATCGGCCTGCCACCGATTCCTGAAGAGATCGCCGCGTTCCTCGCAGACAAGGCTCCGGGCGCTTACGAGCGCCTCGTGGACCGCCTTCTTGATTCCCCCCATTACGGCGAGCGCTGGGGGCGTCATTGGCTCGATATTGCCCGTTACGCCGACTCGAACGGCTACTCGATCGACAGCAACCGCTCGATTTGGCGATACCGTGACTGGGTCATCAACGCACTCAACGACAATATGCCGTTCGACCGGTTTGTGATCGAGCAGCTTGCCGGCGACTTGCTGCCGAATCCAACGACAGACCAGCTCATCGCGACCGGATTCCACCGCAACACGATGATCAACGAGGAGGGCGGTATCGATTTTGAACAGTACCGCGTCGAGGCAGTCGTCGATCGCGTCAGCACAACCGGGGCGGCTTTCTTGGGACTGACCATCGGCTGTGCCCGCTGCCACGACCACAAGTTCGACCCGATCTCGCAGAAAGATTTTTATCAACTCTACGCCTTCTTCAACAGCATCGACGAGCTGAGCGGCGAAATGTCCGCAAAAAAGGGCAACAGGCGCACGATGGACCCGATACTCGAGTTTGGCGAACCGGCGGACTTTGCGGGGCGGGAAGCAGCGCGGCGCCAGATCTCGGTCTTGCAAGATGAACTCGAAGACTACGAGACCGAAGTTAAGAAGAAATTCGCCGAATGGGAACGAGAGCTGTCCGAGAAAGAGCGCGCGGAATTCTTGCCCCACATCCAGGAGATTCTTGCAACCCCGCCCGCACAGCGGATATCACATCAGAAGGGTGTGCTCGAGCGCTTTTTCGTCTCGCAGGACCCGGCTTGGCAGGCCCGTCAAGAGGGTCTCCGGGTACTGCGCTCCGCCGAACCGAAACTCGAGTCCACTCTCATCATGCGTGAGCTGGCGCAACCACGCCAAGCTTTCATACATGTGGCGGGTGATTTCACGCAGCGAGGCGAATCGGTTGATCCCGCCACCCCCGCCGTTTTGCCGTCGCTTCCCGAGACAGCGAAGCCGAATCGTCTTGATCTGGCTCGTTGGCTGATGTCACCTGAGAACCCGCTTACGTCGCGAGTGACCGTGAATCGAATGTGGCAGCGATATTTCGGTCTCGGACTCGTCGAAACAGAGAACGACTTCGGCTCGCAGGGCACTCTGCCAAGCCACCCGCAATTGCTGGACTGGCTGGCTTCCGAGCTGATTCACCGGGATTGGGACCTCAAGCAGATGCACCGTTTGATCGTCACCTCGGCTACCTATCGACAGTCGTCGGCCGCGCGGCCGGAACTCTCTGAAATTGATCCGGACAATCGGCTCCTCGCCCGGCAGAACCGGCTGCGTTTGGAAGCGGAGTTGATCCGGGATGCCGCATTGACTGCATCCGGCCTCCTCACGTCAGAGATCGGGGGCGTCAGTGTCTTTCCGCCTCAGCCGGAGGGTTTCGGGCAGTTTACTCAGGTCAATCGCGAGTGGAAGACCGCCGAGGGGCGCGACCGCTACCGCCGGGGCATGTACACTTTCTTCCGGCGTTCCGCTGCTTATCCGGGCCTCGCCATGTTCGACGCTCCCAACACACAGGCGACCAATACAAGACGCAACCGCTCGAACACGCCCCTGCAGGCGTTGACCTTGCTTAACGATCAGACGCAGACCGAGTTCTCCCGGGCCCTTGCGAAAGCAATCCTGAATCAGGGAGGCGTAACGCGTTCCGACCGTATCCGTTACGTTTTCGAACGTTGTTTGACCCGCCTGCCGGAGCCGCGAGAGGAGGATCGTTTGAGATCGTTCCTGGCCCGCATGGTCGATGACTTCCGCACTCACCCCGAAGCGATCCAAGACGTAATCGGCGAAGACCCGGAGGACGGTGACAAGCCTCTCCTGGCGGCGTGGACGGCCGCCTCCCGCGTGTTGCTGAACCTTGACGAATTCGTAACGAGACAATGATGCCACCCGACGATCCGATCTACTCAGCCCTCAAGCGCACGACCCGGCGACACTTCTTCGAGCAATGCGGCATCGGACTCGGCAAGACGGCGTTGACCTCTCTCATCGTCGGCGATTCGTTGTTCGGTTCGCCTGCGAATGGACCTCTTCTCAAAAAACGCCACTTCCCTGCAAAGGCGAAAAATGTCATTTACCTTTTCATGGCTGGCGCTCCCAGCCAATTTGAGCTGTGGGAGCACAAGCCCGACTTGCAGAAGTTGAACGGCCAGCCTATTCCCAAGTCGCTGATGGAAGGCAAACGCTTCGCCTTCATGGAAAGTTTTACGAAGGACCCACCGAAGCTACTCGCAACGAAGCGGAAGTTCAAACGCTACGGTCAGTCGGGCAAGCTGGTGTCTGAGTGCTTCCCGCACACGGCCCAGGTTGTCGACGATCTCGCGTTCGTCCGATCCATCCACACCGAGAACTTCAACCACGCGCCAGCCAAGATCATGATGAATACTGGTACGCCGATCTTCGGGCGGCCGAGCATGGGATCCTGGGTCAGCTATGGCATCGGCAGCGAGTCGAAGGAGCTTCCTGGATTCGTGGTGTTGCAGTCCGGCCCACGGGGACCTCGCGGAGGCGCACTCAATTGGGCAAGTGGATTCCTGCCGACAGCGCATCAGGGCGTTCCATTCCTGAGCGGCGGCGATCCGATTCTCAACATGTCAAACCCCCCGGGTTTCGACGACGTGCGTCAAGAGACCACGATCGACACGATTCTCGACCTCAATGGCATGCAGCTTGAGCGCGTGGGCGACCCGGAAATATCGACCCGGATTGCCGCCTATGAGATGGCCCACCGCATGCAGACGAGCGGTCCGGAATTGATCGACTTTTCCACCGAGTCCAAGTCAACGCTCGCGATGTACGGCGCTGAACCGGGAGCCAAGTCGTTTGCGAACAACTGTATCTTGGCGCGGCGCTTGGTGGAGCGGGGTGTTCGCTTTGTCCAGCTCTATCACTCAAGCTGGGACCACCACGGTGGCCGCCTCGAGAACCTCGAAAACAGCCTGGACGAAGTCTGCCTGGACGTCGACCAGGCTATAGCGGCGCTCATACGCGACCTCAAGATGCGCGGCCTTCTGGAAGAAACGCTTGTCGTTTGGGGCGGTGAATTCGGCCGAACCCCGATGGGCGAAGAGCGCGAAACAATCGGCCGCAATCACCACATTGACGCCTTTACCATGTGGTTCGCCGGCGGCGGTATCAAACCCGGTCAGACAATCGGCGAAACCGACGAAATCGGCTTTTCCGCGGTCAAGGACCCGGTTCACGTCCACGACATCCAGGCCACAATCCTTCATCTGCTCGGAATCGACCACACCAAGCTGACCTTCAAGTTCCGTGGGCGCGATTTCCGACTGACGGACGTCGGAGGTCATGCCATTAACAAGATACTGGCTTAGTGTTGATCAGTGCGTTGTAATATGGCGCGCCGTACCAGGTCGCTTCGAGGCCTCATGGCGGGTGACTGAGTGAACAAAGGCGTATTCGGCAGGCGCCGTCAAGTCGGCCGTATGTAGTGAGATAGGATCAAAGATCTCCGCCCAAGCATGCGCTGTCCTTTCTGTGAACAAACGTCCGACAAGGTCGTCGACTCCCGTGAAAGCAAGGAGGGGGATGTCATCCGCCGGCGTCGCGAGTGTCTGCATTGCTATAGGCGGTTTACTACCTACGAGCGTATCGACGAAGTCCCCTACATGGTGGTCAAGAAAGACGGCCGCCGCGAAAAGTTCGACCGCCAGAAGGTCCTCAACGGACTCTTGCGTGCATGCGAGAAACGTCCCGTCAGCATGAGCAATCTGGAAGAGCTGGTCAACGAGGCGGAATCGATGGTTGTCGAGGCGCCAGAGCGTGAGTGCGCCACCGTGGCCATCGGGGAATGCCTGATGGAACGTTTGCGCACAATCGACCAAGTTGCCTATGTCCGCTTCGCATCCGTGTACCGCGATTTTCAAGACGAAGAAGAGTTCCTCAAAGAGGTCACCGCCCTGATCAAGCAGAAGAAATTGAATTGAAAGCGCTTTTGCGTCAGTTGGCCGTCAGGGCCGCACATTGCGGATTTTCTATTGCAAATAAGACGTCTTTCACTGATACTGTTCTTGAAAGGCCGTAGACCCGCTGGATCTACGGAGTTAATTCTCGCCTTCCCCACCACATGTTCGACCCGGCCCTTTCAGACGTTTTGCTCTGCTTGGCATCCCGTTGCCAAGTTGGGTGGGATCAAGGCTCCTGCTCGTGACCGTGAAAACAGCCATTGGGGTCTGGACGCGCTTATTAGGCCTTAGGTGGAGCATGACCTCGTCTCAGTGCAGGAAAGTCTTTCCTGACAAGTCGATATGAGATCCGAGGATTCGTCTGTGGATCAGTTCGAGGAACAACAGCTCATTCCCGAGTCCCGCGAGAGACTCAAGGTCGAGGTCGAAGACAACGGCGACTTCATTGACGGCCAGGGGCGAGGCCTGAATGCCGGTGACCTGGAACCAGCCACGGAAGCAGCTCTGTACACCGACGATCCGGTTCGAGTTTATCTGCGTGAGATGGGCTCCGTTCCCTTACTGACCCGCCAGGGCGAAGTGGACTTGGCGCGCCGCATGGAGCGTGGCAAGACGCAGATGTTTCGAGCCATTTCACGCTCTCCACTCGTGCTGGCCGAGATTATGGCTCTTTACGATCGGATCAAGCGTGGCGACACCGACCTGGAAGCTGTCGTCGTTATTCCACGTACTGACGAAACAGAAGACGAGCGTGCAGAGAAGCGCATCGAAGCCAAGCGGAAGTTTACCCGTGTGATGAGGGCTTACAAGCGGGTCGAGACTATCGACCAAAAGATCCAGCGAACTCCAAAGCGAAACGTCCATGTCGTCCGACAACTCCAGTGGAAACGAAAGAGACTCCTGGTCAAGCTCTCGAGGACAATTCAGCAAGTGCCTTTCTCGCAGGCTTACTGGGACAAGTTCAGCGACGAGTTGGAGAAAGCCCAATCGAATCTCGCTCCGCTCTATTCCGAACTGGATCGGCTCAAGACCAAGTCAGCGAGGAAAACCAGTTCCGTTGCGGCGGCCCAACGGGAAATCCGACGTGAGATCCGCAAGGCCGAGGCAGCCTACAGGTTGACGCTCAAAGAGGTCCGGCACACGACGAGGCGCATCTATAGCGGCTTCTGCGAGTCGGAGAGGGCCAAGAAAGAGCTCGTGGAAGCGAACCTCCGCTTGGTCGTGTCCGTAGCGAAGAAGTACGTCAACCGCGGACTCCACCTGCTCGACTTGATTCAGGAAGGCAATCTCGGGCTGATGCGGGCTGCCGAGAAGTTTGAATACCGCCGCGGCTACAAGTTCTCCACCTACGCCACTTGGTGGATTCGCCAAGCCATTACCAGAGCCATCGCCGATCAATCGCGTACGATCCGCATTCCCGTTCATATGAACGAGAGCATGAACAAGTTTCTGCGAGCCTCACGCGAGTTGGAGAAGGAACTCGGTCGCATGCCCACCAACGACGAAATCGGGGGCAGCATGGAAATCTCGGCGGAGAAAGTCCAGAAGCTCAAGACGATTTCACGAGACCCGGTTTCGCTGGAGACTCCTGTCGGCCGAGATGGTGAATCAGCACTCGGTGACCTGCTGGAAGACCGCTGGGTCGGTTCCCCCGTAGACACTGTCATCGAATCAAATGTCCAGGACGAGACAGCCGACGTGCTCAAGACCCTTTCTCCCAAAGAAGAAAAGGTGATCCGCATGCGATTTGGTATCGGATGCGATCGAGAACATACTCTGGAAGAGATTGGTCAGGAGTTTGCCGTCACACGGGAACGCATCCGGCAAATCGAAGCGAAGGCGCTCCGTGCTCTGAGGGGCCCGGACCGCGCCCGCCGGTTGCGCGCCCTGATGGCTGCCAAGCACTAGTCACGTTGTCACCACGCAGCGGAGCACAAGGCAGCCGTCAGGTCGAATCGCAAGTTGCTTGGTGGGCATTTGGACGCTAAGCTCGCCATCGCTTCCTCGGAGCCAGTCTCTCTTGTTGCCTCCCCTTTCGGTTGTCATTCCCGCCTACAACGAACAGCAGCGCCTGCCTGCCACCTTGCGGAAGGTTGCTGGTTTCCTTGGTGCGCATGTTGACGGTCCCTGCGAGATCCTGGTTGTAAACGACGGTTCGACCGACAGCACTTTCGAGGCTGCCCGAGAGGCTGGAGCCGGCATGGAGAACGACCAACTGCAAGTGACCGTGCTTGACAACGGGGCCAATCGCGGTAAGGGCTACTCGGTTCGGCACGGCGTCTCCGAGAGCTGCCATGGATGGGTGCTGGTTACCGACGCCGACCTTTCCTCGCCAATCGACGAGTGCTTGAAGCTTTTTGCAGCCGTAGAAGAACAAGGTTGTGACATTGCGATCGGCTCACGAGCCGTCGACCGCTCACTCATCGTTGTCCGCCAGTCCCTGTTCCGTGAAACGATGGGCCGCGTCTTCAACGTCGCCGTGCGCCTCGGAGCCGGGCTCGCCTTCAAGGACACCCAATGCGGATTCAAGCTCTTTTCCGGCAAGTCCGCGCAGGATATCTTTTCCCGGCAGCTTCTGGAAGGTTTCGGCTTCGACGTGGAAGTGCTCTATCTCGCGCGCAAACTCGGCTACCGGGCTATCGAGGTGCCTGTTCGCTGGGACGATTGCCAAGGAACCAAGGTCAATATATTTTCCGGTCTAAACGCCTTCGTGGACATCCTCCGAGTCCGTAAGAACGATTGGACGGGCAAGTACCGAAAATAGCGCCGCCGCTCTGCTGGCCGCCGCGGCGTCTTCGCCCATCCCCCCAAAGAAGTCCTACAGGGCCGAGTCTACAGCACGGTAAACAGCTTGATCAGGCATTGTTACCCGGCGGTTCTCCAGGTCCGGATGGTGGCTCAACGGTACACCCTGTCGCGGATGCCGACCCTCACCACCAGGACACGCAAGGCATCGTCCTGAATGTCGCAGATCACGCGGCAGTCCCCTACCCGATATCGCCACAACTCACCCAGAACGCCCGTCAGTGCCTTGCCCACGATGCGTGGGTCTTCCAGTACCGCAACTCGCTCGTTCATGTAATCGACAATGCGTCGAGCGATCTGCTTGTCGAGCTTGCGAAGTTGGGTCCGGGCGGTTGCGGTGTACTCAATCGTCCAGGTCAAGGTCATTCCTCACATCGGCGGAGGAATACACTTTCTCTTTGCCTTGACGAAGGCGCTCCAATACGTCCGCCGCGAGATAGTAGTCCTCCATATCCTCAAGGCCTCGCTCGATCAGCTCTCGCAGATAAAATGCTTTGGCGCGCCCGGTCTGCGAAGCTAGAAAATCAAGTCGTTGCTCGGTTTCAGGAGCAAGTCGAATCGAAGTCGCCATGCCAGAGGCCCTCCAGAGTTCTCTAAATACATGTATTCATCATATTACACCTGGCCGTCGCTGCGGTTGATCGAGAACCATCAGACGGCGTAACACTCAATCGAGTTCCATTCTTGCCTGGACGTACTGAATTGCATTACGTCGACTTGCGCTCGATCAAGAGCTTCGCCGACAAGCGTATCGAGGCCATCTCCGCGGACATGCCCCCGGATAGGTGCTAACTTTGCTGTTTCCGTCGTACAAGTTGTGCCAAGGGACCAAAAACGAAGCGACACAGTTCAAACATCCCAAACATTACTGCAAACAGCAAAATTAGCGGCAAAATCAGTAGAGCGGCGATTCCTTGAGTGACGGCGACGATAATTTCAGCGACGACGGAGTCAGGTTCCGCAACATGAATTATCACGACAACCATCAAAAGCAGCAAAGCGACGAGCGGGGCCTCGATGACAAACCAATCCCGATCCAGAACAGCGAACCCGGACATCCACAGTAAGAAGCCCGCGACCAGAAGCACGGAACAGACCCACAGGGATGCAATGGCTTCACGCCAAGACTCGATGCCGTCCGAACACCAAATGACCTGTTATTGCGACCGGGGTCGGCAGACGATTCCAAAGACGACTAAGCCTGTCCATATAGTCTTCTAGTCTTCGAATTCCGAGTGTTCGGCAGACGGCCCGGTACTACGATTCTTTGCACGGCCTCTCCGTTTCTCTGTTCCGGATTGCTCTGTTCCAGAGGCGTCGTGCTTGGACCCCGTGTGCTTTGGGGGCCGGAAAGACGAGCGCTCGGATTTCTGCTCTTTCTTGATCGACTTCAGCAGACTCTCCATAGCCCACTGACGATGCTTCGCAGTGCTATGGAGCTCCTGCAGAGTAGCCTCAAGTAGACAGCTACCGAAGTTCAACGGGTTTCTGTCTGCTCTTTGAACAGCCTCACGCCAAGCAATCTCGAACCTGCACATTCACATCGAGCCGGGTTTGCCCCCCTCCCCGATAGACGCCACGAGTTGGAGACACGTCCTGATAGTCGCGGCCTACCGCGATTCGCACGTGCCGTTCGTCGGAGACACTCTTGTTGACCGGGTCGAAACCGACCCAGCCGAGTTCAGGCAGCAGGCATTCGACCCAAGCATGCGTGGCGTTTTCCTGCACCTCCTCGCCATCCGGGCCGATGATGTGCAGGTAGCCCGAGACATAGCGGGCGGGAATACCCCAGGACCGCGCAATGGCGATCATGACGTGGGCGTAGTCCTGACAGACTCCCCGTCCGGATTCGAGGATGTGCTCAATGGGGGATGCTGCCGAGGTGCTCCCCGGAACGTAGTGGAAGCTGTTGTGAAGAGTGTCGGAAAGCCGCAAGAGATCCCTGAGAGGATCGTCTGCGCGCTTGATGCCGTTGCCATCAACGAAACGGGCAAGTGCGGGTGAAGACTTGGCCAACACACTAGGGTGCGTGAAGTCCCAATGAATGAAGGATGCCTTCCAGGAGTCGATCTCCGGCCAGGCATCTGCGCCGAGACCGTCTGGAAGCGGGCTAAAGGATGCTGGCTGGACCTTGGAGCGGGCCGTTATTTCCAAGGAGTGGTGTTCCCGATGGATGTTGAGGACATGTCTCGTGTTGCCGAAACTATCCGTTTCACGGCTCAGGAAAGTCAGTGGTTCCGTTTCGATCTCGAACTGCAAAAGCCGCTGACCCCGATCGTCGCGCGGCTGCAGGCAGAGCACCATGACGCTCTGCCGTGCAGGAGATACATAGAGATAGCGGGAGACGTGCTTGATTCCATATTTGATGGCTCCGGCCATGGCGTCAGCGTGCCGGAGAATCTTCGATGGCGTAATTGACGTAGGCGGCGATCACGAGATCGTGGAGTTCCCAACCGGACTGCCTGACTTGCTCGAGAAGAGCCTCGTGGTCGTCTCGGTCCGGCCAATCATTCTGGATCAGAGCGCTCATACGTCCGGCCATGCGCCGGGCTGCGGCGCTGGAATGCTCCTGAGGGCCTGGGCCGATGGCATCCAGCTCCGCGGCCGCCGCTTCGAGCGAGCAACACAGCGAGTTGTGGAGCGAAGGGTCCGTGACGAGCAAGTCAAGGACCCGGCGCGGCTGGACATCGACGCTGTAGTTACGGTTGTAGGCATCATATGCCTGGCAGACGCGCAACAAACTCGTCCAGTCCGCGTCGAAGGATACGTCCCTTAGTTTGGCGATGGCGAGTTGAGACAGCAGCAATGCAGTCGAGCACTGGGCGCGTTCAATGAAACGCCCGAGCTGCAGGAAATGCCACCCTTCGTCGCGATACATGGTTGCCTCCGCTACGCCGGAGAAAGTGTTGATCTCACTCGCCGTTGCCGCGTAGAAGCTCTCCGGGGCGGTCTTCCAGATTTCCGGAATACTCGACTTCCGGAGCCTGAGGTAGGCCAGGTTCAGACAGGTCCACATTTCTGCGCTGATGCAGTGGCGCATCTGGCGGGCATTCTCACGGCCGAGGGCGAAACAACTCCAGATCGAATCGGAGTTCTCGAAAGTAAGGTCGCCGGCCAAAGTGTAAGCATCGGCCAGAGTGTAGTCGTCGCTGCCGAGCAACTCGAGTCGTCCGCCGGGAGGCTGCCGGTTCAAGCTCATGTAGATCCGGCTCCAGCCAAAATAGATTTCCCGGATCGGCCGATCTACCAGAATTTCCACCTGCCATCGAAGCAGGCGGCAGAGATGCTCCGCCCGCTCGAAGTAACGGCCCATCCAGTAGAGACCCTCTGCGCTGCGTGAAAGCATTCTCAGTCCTTCACCATCACTCACTCTGCCCGGAGGATTGGTCATCTTCCGCTAACACCCACAGGTCTTTGCCGCCTCCACCCTGACTGGAGTTCACCACCAGGCTGCCCCGGCGCAGGGCGACGCGGCAGAACGCACCGGGTACGATGCGAGTCTCGCAGCCATGAAGCACGAATGGACGCAGATCAACGTGGCGCGGCTCTGCGCGGCCTTCGATCAGACAGGGCGCGCGGGAGAGCGCCAGTACGGGCTGCGAGATGAAGTCGGCCGGGTTGGCGCGCACCTGCTTGGCGTAGGTCTCACGCTCCTCGGGCGTGGAGTGGGGGCCGACCAGCATGCCGTACCCCCCTGACTCGCCCACTCGCTTCACCACCAGGTTCTCCAGGTTGTCGAGGGTGTACTCGAGATCCTTCGGCCGTCGGCAGATATAGGTCTTCACATTGGCCAGAAGCGGCTCTTCACCCAAGTAATAGCGGATCATGTCAGGCACATAGGCATAAACACTCTTGTCGTCGGCTACGCCCGTTCCAGGTGAGTTCACCAGGGCTACATTGCCAAGTTTGTAGGCGTGCAACAGCCCGGGCACGCCGAGTAGAGAGTCCGCTCGGAATACGAGAGGATCGAGAAAATCGTCGTCCACACGCCGATAGATCACATCGACACGCCGCAGACCTGCGGTGGTGCGCATGTATACGAAACCGTTGTTGACCAGGAGGTCCCGGCCTTCGACCAACTCCGCACCAATCTCGCGAGCCAGGAACAGATGCTCATAGAAAGCGGAGTTGTAGACGCCGGGTGTCAGGAGCGCGATGCAAGGGTCGGAGTTCCCTCTCGGAGCCAGCTCTCGCAGGGTCTTGAGCAATATGCGTCCGTAGTGCTCAACCTCCTGTACGCCGGTTTTTCGGTAGAGGCGTCGTAGACTTGCCTTCACCGCTTTGCGATTGGCGACCATGTACGAAACACCCGAGGGGACCCGCAGGTTGTCTTCCAGCACCATGAAGCCGTCGTTGGTACGCACCAGGTCGGTACCACAAATGGCGACCCAGGTGCCGTGGGAAGCGGAGAAACCGCGCATCTCGATACGGTACTGGGGACAGCCACGCACCATTTCCACAGGGATGACACCATCGGCGATGATGCGCGCTTCGTTGTAGATATCCTCCAGGAAGCGGTTCAGGGCGCCGAGGCGTTGGGTCAGGCCCGCTTCAAGCTTTCGCCATTCGGCGTCTGAGAGAATCCGGGGCAGGCAGTCGATGGGGATGATGCGCTCGTCGGCTTCTTCGTCGCCGTAAACGGTAAAGGTGATGCCCTCGTTCAAGAACGAGCGTGTAATCCGTTCCTGGATGCTGCCCAACTCCTCGGCAGAGAGCTTTCTCAGTGTTTCGTGAAGAAGCCGAGAATGTTCCCGGGGGACGCCGTCCGGCAGGAACATCTCGTCGTAGTTTTCGGCATCCAGGTTGTAGTCATCGAAATCCATGGCAGTAAGGCTACAGATGTATTCGGAAGATACCAGAATAATCGGTCAGACCAGAGGCCGCTGCCGGTGCCAATCGGTCCGTTTTTGGAATTCCTTGCCCAAAGAGATCAGAGCAGCCTCGTTGTGAGGCCGCGAAACGAGTTGAAGCGCTGTCGGCAGGTTGTTGAGTCCGAATCCACATGGGATTGTCAGCGCCGGGAGCCCCGCCACGTTCCCCGCCGCTCCCAAATCAGTGTTCCCTTTGTCGGCTAACTTCAGGTTGCTGCTGCGCCGGATCCCCGGTACCTCCTCGATGAGTGGCGCGGTTTCCGCGGATGCCGGCTGCACCACAATGTCTACCTTCTCGAAGAACTCCGCGAGCTTCCCTTGCATCACACGACGAATCCGCATCGCTTTCAAGTAATCCGTCGCCGGAATACCCAGACCTCGCCGCAACCCCTTCTTTTGGCTGGGATCCGGGTGCTTCTCGAATGCCTCGCTGCGGATGACGTCCTCGAACACCGATGCCGCCTCACAGGAAATCAGCGTTCGGGCAACGTCCCGATACGGCATTTCCGGAAGCGAAGCAGGTTTCATCTGCGCGCCGGTGTCACGTAAGACTTCGAGCGCTTCGCGCAGAGCGGGACGTGAATCCGGATGAGCCCATTCCTCGAAATCCACTTCCGAGTAGCCGACCCGCAGCATGGATGCCGGCGGCGCCGGCCCGTCGGCGCGAAAGCGCCGGCCCGACTGAGATGGATCATCTCCATCAGGTCCCGAAATCGCCTCGAGCACCAGCGCGCAATCTTCCGCCGAGCGGCACATCGGCCCGAGCTTGTCCATCGTCCACGAGAGCGCCATCGCTCCGGAGCGGCTCACCAAACCATATGTAGACCGCAGGCCCGTGACTCCACAGTAAGAACAAGGGCCGACGATCGACCCCCACGTCTCGGACCCAATCGCGAAGGGCACCATCGCCGCCGCGACAGCGCTGCCCGAACCACTCGACGACCCTCCAGCCCAATAATCAGGGTTCCATGGATTCCGACCGGGCCCATGCAGCGATTCCGTCGGGTGCTCGTAGCCCCCGCCGCCGGCAAAGCGCACCATCGCCAACTTGGCCGCCAATACGCCGCGGGCATGAGCCAGCTTTCGGACCACCGTGGCGTCAAAGTCGAACTGCTGGTCGCGAAACACTTCGGAGCCCCATGAGGTCACATAACCTCTCGCGGCCAACAGATCCTTCACCGCGAATGGGATACCTTGCAAAGGGCCTTCCAGCCTGCCTTGCTGAAACAGTCGATCTGCCGCGTCCGCTTGAGACAGCGCCGTTTCTTCGGTCAGCCGGGCAACGGAGTTGAAGCGAGGACCCAATTCTCGAAGCCGCTTCAGATAGGCCTCGGTCAGTTCCCGGCTCGTAAGAGCGTGCTCGGTAAGGAGGCGACCCAACTCGGGGATCGTCGAGTACAGTACGTCTTCGTCCATCTAGGCTTTGAAGGTGAAAGAGGGCTCCGTGCTTCGCGGGAGATCATGCTCGGCCAGTCCGGGATTGACGGAACAAGGCAGCGATGAGGCTTCACCCTGATCCTCGGCTCCTTCTTGCTTCTGCTGCGCCGCGGAGGACGGCGCCGCCACGGCCGTCATTGCGGCGAACGTCTTGCCGAAGCGCCGTCTTGAAGTCTTTTCCATCGTTGTTTCTCGATAGTCCGGTTGCTTATGGCGACCGTAAGATACCACAATGGCTGCTCCTGGAAGATGATACGAACCTATCTACTCGTGTTCCCTTTTCTCGTTCTCTATGTGGTAGTCGTTTCCGCTGTCTTTGTCCCCTTCACTTGGATCACGAAGAACATCAAGCCCATCTACCGTATGGCGCAGATCGGCGCCCACTCGGCTCTACGCCTCGCAGGAGTGCAGCTGAGATTGCTCCGCCGTGAACACGCGTTCGCACCGGCTACGGCGGTCTTCGTCTGTAACCACGTCAGCAACCTTGACCCGCCCGCCCTGTTCGGCGCCTTGCCGAGGATCGTCGTCGTTCTGAAGGAATCCCTGGGCAGGATTCCCGTACTCGGCTACGTCATGGGTATGGGCGGCTTCATCTACGTCAACCGCTCGGACCGCGATTCCCGTCGCCGCGCCATGGAAGCCAGCGTCGCCAGCCTGTGCAAGGGAATCTCTCTGCTTGTTTTTCCCGAGGGCACTCGCAGCCCCGACGGCAAGCTCCTTCCCTTTCGCCCCGGTCCGTTCTC
Organism: Bryobacterales bacterium; assembly: GCA_028819575.1. GTDB lineage: Bacteria > Acidobacteriota > Terriglobia > Bryobacterales > UBA6623 > JAPPLB01. The sequence goes on from JAPPLB010000145.1 coordinate 35,464, forward strand.
GATGGCTATCGAAGCCCAGGTGCCTGTCGTGCCCATCACCGTGCACGGCAGTCACCGGCTGATGCCCAAAGGACGAAATTGGGTTCAGCCCGGCGAAGTCACCCTCATATTCCACGAACCCATCGTCACGGAGGGTCTGACCATCCAGGACCGCGTCGGCCTGATGGAGCGCACGCGTTTCGTCATGGAGAAGGCGCTCGCGGTAACAGGAGCATAGCAACCAGCATTCTATCCGCATCTCTGCCGAACTCTTCCGGGAAAATACAACGCCTTTTGAGGATGCGGCAAAGAAATCACGCAACTGATTCTGAGTGATTTACCTGGAAATCAGACTGCTCCGCCTCACTCCAGGCCGCCAGGTTCAGAACACCCCAAAACCCGCCTCTCAATCCAGGGGAATCACGGGAAGCACAATGTGAGACGGATGCTGAGTGTCGACATGGATACTGTTTTCCGCAATGACGCTCTTGCCCCCCATCATGTACGGGCCCCCGGTGTTGGGATTAGGATCATACGCCGGGTAGTTGCTGCTGGAGATATCGACGCGAATCCGGTGGCCCTTTCGGAAGAGGTTGCTGGTGGGAGGCATGTCGATGACAAACTCGTAAACCTCGCCCGGCGTCATGAGCTCAGCTTTCTCGAAGCCGTTCCGGTAGCGCATACGCAGGATGCTGTCGGAGAGATTCATCGCAAAGCCTTCCGGGTAGTCCTCGTTGGGGGGATGCACGTCGATGAGTTTGGCCGTGAAATCGGTATCGACCGCCGACGAGGAGGCCCAGAGCCTCACGCTGATCGGACCCGTCACCTCAGTGTCAGCCGCGAGCGGCGCCGTCATGAATACCAGAACGTCTGAACGCGCCGCGAGGGGCAGGTTCGTGTTGCAGCCGAAATACTCGGGATTTTCTCTCTGGTCATATGGGCCAAAGGGAACAAACGGAGCCGTGAGTTCGCTCCGGTCGGAGAGGAAATAGGAGGTGCCGCCTACAGTCGGCACCGGGTTTTTCGGATCGCAAACAAAGCTGGACGCCGCTTCGTCCCCGGGCCTCGTTGTGCTCAGCGTGCCGCCGGAATGAAAGTAATAGTTCGTGTAGCGGGTACGCGGGAGCGGCCAATCGTTTTCAATACGCCACCTGCCACCGTGGTTGAGACGCCCGTCACTGTTCCTGCGCCCATCCCCTCCCCCCATGACAAAGATCTTCACAGGAGGCTCCGTCAGCGAACCGGTCTTTCTGTCTCGCAACGTCGCATCGAACCAGTTCCGCTGTGCAGCGTTGTAGGCGTCGTAGCTCATTTCGGCGTCCCGTCCGAAGTCGACTTCTCCCGCGTAACGGTTCCAGTCCATGTGTGTCCACGGGCCCATCAGGAGCTTGATCCTGCTCTTCTTGCGCTTGGAAAGACCGGTGTAGAAAACTTCTTCGCGATAAAGGTCATACCAGCCGGCCACGTAGTACCCCGGGATGTCCTTGTAGTCATCGAAGAACTCTTCCGGCTGCCAAAGAGGCACCTTTTTCCAGAAATCGCTGTAGTCGGTCTCCGTCATCACGTCGAAGAACCAGCGCTCGGTCTCGGCATCAGGGCTGAAAGGAGTCAGGCCTCTCTTGAGAGGCATTCGTGACAGCCACTCGGACGACTTCCTCCACGGATCGTGGGCCGCCTTCCTCAGGACAGGGTCTTCAAGGGCGAGCTTGCTGCTACCGGCCAACATGAAGGCGATCGGTAATGTGTGCATCAGAAACGTTCCGTGGTGGCGGAAACCGTTTTGGTAATAATTTGCAGGCGCCTTGACATGAAAGACCGAAGCCAGATGCGGAGGGTTGATCGCCGCGGCGGCGGCTTGTACGGCCCCCAGGTACGAGATTCCCGTCATGCCGACCCGGCCGTTGGACCAGGGCCGGAGAGCGATCCATTCAATCGTGTCGTATCCGTCCTCTGCCTCGGCAACACCGTGATAATGCGACCCCCCCGACTTGTACCGGCCCCGAACGTCTTGAATCACGACCACGTAACCCCACCGGACGAACGATTCGTAGTCGAGCTGCTTCTGAGCGTTGTCCTTGTTGTAGCTCGTGCGTATCAGAATCACCGGAAACCTGTCCTCGACCGGCACACCCCTCCGCGCCGGACGATGCACGTCGGCAACGAGCTTCACGCCGTCCCGCATTTCGACGGGAACGTCCCGCTCGACGAAGACATCGAACTCTTCTGTATCGGCGGCGAGAGGCTTGGTGGAGGCAGGGTTTCTTTGCGCCATGGCGATCACGAGTTCGGTGCTGTTTTCTTGATGCAAGTCGGCGGAGCCAGTGCTAACCTGCTTTTCTCACCATGCGGTGGGGCGGAAAACAGAAGAGCGCCGGCCGCCAACAGGCAGGGTCGCTACGGCCCCAGGACCCAAGCGATTCCTGCGATCCGTACACCTGTCATCTGTCCGTACTTTCAGGGCCGGAGCCGCTACCCCGATCGATCGAACTGGGGAACTTCCATCTGCTCTCCGTTCTTGAGCGATGACTCGTGGGCGACGATGCCCGGGACGGTCATGGCCAGAGACTCGTAGAGGTCGATGGCCGGCTCGCGATCCTCCACCAGAGCATTGATGAACTCGGCGCTGATAAACACATGGCTCCCGCCGTGACCGCTTGCGAGACGCATCGGCTCCGGAAGCATGTCGCTCTTCCAATATTCCGGTATTTCAACCGGCTCGGGAGGAGCGGTCGGGTCTCCCGTTCGCTGGGCCCAAGTGTTGGGGTGCAGGCCTCGATTTCGCATGTACAGCGACCCTTTCTCTCCAAACCACTGTGCGCGTTCTCCGCCCGCTCCAACCAGCTTGAACATGTTGCAGCGAACCATGTGGCCGCGGTCGGTTTGCATCAGCGCTGCTTCGTTCCAGAAGGGGTTGTTGTAACGGTTGTCGTCATTGTGCGGATGACTGGTTCCCCAGCCCAGGCTGGAGACCCGCAGGATGCGTTCGCCGGTCACTCCGACCAGGAAACCCGTCGAATGCGTCGGATACAGCATCGGAGGATAGCCCCAGCGCCAGCTCCGAGAGCCGTCGGGTTCGTAGAACATGGTGGTCTTGTCATTGACAATCTTGTCGAGGTCTTGGTTGTGGTAATACTCGACCTCGCTGTAGAAGATTGCTCCGAAACCGCCCGACCTGAAAAGGTTCCTGGCGTAGATACAGGCCTGCCGGTAATAACTCGTCTCCGCCATCATGTAGCGAAGGCCAGTCTTTTCTTTGAGTTCCTTGAGTCTTTCGGCTTCAGCCAGCGTCAAACAGGCCGGTACGGCGCAAACGACGTGCAGGCCCCGGCGCATGCACATCTCGACATGCCGCGCATGGTCGGGAGCTCCCGTGAATACGGCGACGGCGTCGAGGTTCTTGGCCCGCTGCAGCATCACCTCGAGCGACTCGTAGAAGTTGTCGCAACGATACCTCTCGCGGAGCCTCTTGCGCCGGTCGGCCCTCAGGTCAGTAACGGCGGCCACCTCGCAGTTGGGATGGTTGTGCCATTGAAAGGCGGCTCCGAACCCGCCTCCGACAACACCAATCCGGATCTTTTTCGCAGAACCGGCTGGTGCGGCCAAGCCTGGTCTCATCGCCATCGCAGAACTGAGAGCGGCCGCACTCAGCGCTGAGGCGCCCAGGAATTCGCGTCTGGTCTCCATGTCCTTCTGCCACCTCCCGGTAGGATTGAATGGCGGCTCTCGGAATCGTTTCCTTGATCGGCGCCGCGCTACCCAGCAACCCTACCTCAATACACTTCCCCGGTCAATGCCAAATACACGGTCCGCTATCCGGCGCCATTACCCCGTGACGATTCCCGTTCACCTGCGACAAAGACAGCCATCGATTCACCTTGGACGCTCCGAGTAAAGACGAAGCCGACGGGCGGCAGCGAAAGACGATCGAGCCCCCGATTCGAAGGGGGTCGCTTCCGTCACCGAGCACGTGCCGCGGCTGAGAAAGGTGCGCAATCCGTTCTCAAGCCGCCTCTGACGTCAGTGTCGACTCCACGGCCTCGACGATGGCCGATGCGGAGATGCCGTAATGCTCATAGAGTTCCTGGCGGCTGCCGGTCTGGCCAAACTCATCGACGCCCAGGGAAACCGTCCTCGTGCCGAACACGGCTCCAAGAAAAGAAAGCGTATGAGAATGACCGTCGATGACCGTCACAATCGGGCAGGTGCGCTCCGTCTCGGTAATCAGGTGTTCAAGCAGCGCGGTGGAACGCGCCCGAGGGTTCCTTGCACGCAGACGCGTGGCGTGCTTCCAGCCGCGATACAGCAGACCGGGGCTCGTCATGTTGACGACGTTGGCCAGAATGCCCCGCCGTTCCAATACTCGGCTCGCTTCCAAAGCGATCGGTGTCATGACCCCGCAAGCGAAGATGTGAGCGACGTTTTCGCCCGGGCGGTAGTCCGGGTGGGTCCTGTGATCGACAAGCCGGTAGGCTCCGCGCAGAACGCCCCGTCGCAGTTCCGATTCCTTGGCGCTTCCGGGTTCGAGGGGAAACAGTGCTTGATCAATCGGCGCCGTGGATAACCTCAGGTATACGGACTTTCCACGCTCGCGGTCCAGCAGATTACGCAGGCTGGCCAGCAGGATCCACTCCAGCTCCTGTCCGAAGCAGGGTTCGTAGTAGACCAGATGAGGCAGCTCCGCACCGATCGAAGGCGTGATCACGGATTGGTGGGCTCCCCCTTCACGGCTGAGGGTGATTCCCGATGGCGAACCCACGAAGAGGAACTTCGATTTGCAGTACAGGCCGTAGTTCAAGGCATCCAGTCCGCGGGAGATGAACGTGTCGTAAATGGTGCCGATCGGAAGCAGGGTTTCACCGAAGAACTCGCTGGACAGCCCCAGTGCGGTCAACAGTAGAAAAAAGTCATTCTCGGAGATGCCCAGCTCGATATGCTGGCCCCGCGGGGACTGCTCCCAGTTCAACAGTTGAGGGATCTGGGCTTCTTTGAAATAGTTGGTCCGGTCTCGGGAACTGTAGACGCCCATCTTGTTGATCCACCCGCCGAGGTTCGTCGAGCTGGCTACGTCGGGCGACGTCGTAACGATCCGGGCCGCAATCTCGGGATCGCGGGCAAGCGAGCTGAGCAGTGTGCCCAGAACCTGCTGCGTAGAACGCCTGCCTTTATGAACCGTGCCAAGAGTCTCGGGAATCTCGCAAGCGCGCCGGCCGGCGGACTTGCGGGGCTTTTTTCCTGTCGAAAGCCGGGCTTTGCAGAACTGGATATGGCCCGCCTCCTCGCTTCCGGGCGCAAAACTCGCAAACTCTCCTCCTTGCGGCACTCCCAGTTGCACCTGCAGCTCGTCCATCTGCGCAGTCGTCAAAAGCTTGGAGTGATTGAGCGGATCTCCCGCGATCGGGAGGCCCCAACCCTTGATGGTGTAGGCAATGATGACGACAGGGCGATCCCGCACCCGGTCAGCCTCCTGGTAGGCATCAAGGATCATGTCGAGGTCGTGGCCGCCGAGGTCCGCCAGCAGAGCCCGGATCTCTCCCGTGGGGCAATCCTCGAGTAGTCCCAGCAACTCGTGATCCACCGAGCCATTGGAACGGGCCAGATGCTCGCGGATCGCGTTGCCGTCGCTGATCCGCAGCAGGCTCTGGTATTCGTCGTTCGTCATCAGGTCGATGCGCTCACGGAGGCGGTTCCCATTGGGCCGCTGGAAATAGGCCTGTAGGCGGCGGCCGTACTTGACCTCGATGACCTGCCAGTCGTGGACGCGGAACATCTCTTCGATCTTTTGAGCTTTTCCGCTCGGCACGACGCGGTCGAGGCTTTGGCGATTGAGGTCGACGATCCAGAGGACTTGATCAAGAGCAAGAAGGTTGTCCTCGCCCAGGGCTTCCCACACGTTGCCCTCGTCCAGTTCCGCATCGCCTATCAGAGCGATAAAGCGGTGAGAGCCGCCGGTGCCGAAGTGGTCCTTGACGTATCGGGCCGTCAGAGCCGCGAAGTTCGGCGCCACGGCGCCCAGGCCGACCGATCCGGTCGAGAAGTCCACCGGGTCCACGTCCTTGGTGCGGCTTGGATAAGCCTGAAGGCCCTGGTATGCGCGGAGTTGCTTGAGCTTGTCGGCGGGCAGATTGCCCAGCAGGAACTGAATGGCGTGGAATACCGGCGATGCATGTGGTTTGACAGCCACGAAGTCGCCGCGCCGCAGCTCATGGAAGTAGAGTGCGGTCATCAAGCTGACCATCGAGGCCGAACTGGCTTGATGACCTCCGACCTTGAGACCGTCGGGGTTGTCGCGAACGTTATTGGCGTAGTGGACGATCTGCGTACTGAGCCACAGTACCCGATTCTGAATGCTCTCCAGTATCCTCAGATCACGCCGCTGTGATTCCGGCAACTCCTCGTGTAGCGTTTGTGGGTTTGCGGCCATCCGACTCACTCCCTGTACTTGAAGCGTCCTGGGAAGTCGTATTACGGCGCCGCCGTAAGTCTACCGCTTCAGTCGAAGCCTTGCCGGACAAAGCGCAACGCGCAGACTATGATTTGCGGGACGCTGGGAGTTTTCAGTTGTCGCTCGAATCTCCTCGCAGGATGGCGTACAAGAACTGGTCCTGCACCTTGCCGTCCTTGATGGCGCTCCGGCGCATGCGTCCCTCGAGTCGATACCCGGCCTTCTGCAGCACGCGGCAAGACGCGGTGTTCGAGGCGTAGGGCACGGCGTACAATCGTTCCAGGTCGTAAGCGGTAAAGGCAAAGCGGGTGAATGCCGCAAGCGCGCGTGCCATGATGCCGCGGCCCCAGTACGGCTCGCCGAGCCAGTAACCCACTTCCGCCGAGCAGCGCTCCACGTCGTCGCGGAGTTTCGCTCCGATCCCGCCAACCGCCACCTCGCTGACGGTAATCGCGAACATCGTCTCGGGGCGCCCGCCGCGAGCGAGGGAGATGAAGTTGCGCGCATCGTCGATCGTGTAGGGATGCGGGAACTGATCACGCAGTTGCAGCCACACTTTTCGATTATTGGCGTGCCGGGCCAGTTCGGCGGCGTCGGCCTCACGGAACGACCGCACTCCGCATGTGCCCAGATCGAGTCGCATCTCCCGTCCCTATTCCCCAGTATCCGTCAAGCCGGAAGGTGAGGAAACACCTGCATTGGAGCAAGCATCGGGGCAATGCGATTCACCGCGCACTGCCGTTCCGAGCCGCGCCGCTCCAAGCCGCTCCGTGCCGCTCCAATACGCGGGCCGTCGCCGTCACCGGAGCTACTCCTTCTCGGCGATGATCCCGATCATCGGCGGCGTCGACAGGAATACGCCCGGGGCCCGCTCGCGATCGCGCCATTCGGATTCGAACGCGCTTTGTTCCGCCTCCGTCAACAAGCCGGCTTCAACCAGCCTTGGCACATAGCCAAAGAAAAACTGTGTCGGCCAGTCCCAGAACGTCGTGCCCGGTCTGACAAAACGCACCAGCGGGACCAGGTCGATCAGGCGGCAGCCGGATTCCACGATCTGCGCCGGCAAGCGGTCGCCGACGTTCAGGCTGCCCCCGGTGCGCCGCCAGCTTTCGTAGACCGCAGCAAGCACGCGATCGAACGCCGGACTCCTCGGCTGAAGCGTCGTCGCGCTGTAGTTCAGGTAATCCCAGACCACGAGGCGGCCGCCTGGCCGCAACCCGAGAACGACCCGGTCGATGACCGGGGCCGGATCCGGTAGAAAGCAGAACAGCCACCGCACGAAGGCACCGTCCAGCGAGGCGGGCTCGAGCCGCAAATCCTCGACCCGCTCCACCCGCGCCGTGAGCTGCACGATCCCGAGACGCTCCGCTTCGCGGGCCAGCGCGGAGATGAAGCGCGCCGACTCGTCGACGGCGAGCACCTGGCCCCCGGCCCCGACACGGTCGGCCAGCTCGAGGGCGGCGAACCCCGGGCCGCAGCCGAGATCAATCAGCCGCTCTCCAGCCCCGAACCCGGCACGGTCCCACAGCTCGCGCGCGGCCCCGGCCCACAAGCGGTGCTGCGTTTCGAGACGCCGCCCCTCCTCCGGATCGGTACCGAGCAGATACGGTTCTTCCGATGCGAGGCGCGAGTCCATTGCGCTACTCATGCGGTTTCCGTGCCCGAAACAGGCGGTTCCAGAAGATGCAAGCTGTACCGGCCCATCTTCACTACCCAACTCCCTCGGTCGGGAAACAAAATCCATGGGTAAGTATTGCACTTCATTAGCCTGCCCTTCTCACCACACGGCGAGTTGAAGTGCGTGAGAGGGCCGTCAGGACGAGGCGCGCGCCGGGCGGAGGAAAAAGGCGCGCGCAGGGGTAGTGGCCTGATCGTCTCCTTCACCCCTCGGTTCACCGGCCGTCAGACATTTCTTCTGGAGCGAACCTGGCCCCCGCCCATGGTTTTCACGAATCACGAGACACGAAACACGAATCACGGCCTTTTCTTGTGTGCTTCGGCCGTCGGGTGGTGAGAAATGCAGGCTGGATTCTCCGTTGCCGGACGGGGTAGTATGCTTCCAATGAAATGAGGAGCATGAATCATGATTCGATTGAACCTTGCCGCAGTCTTGATCCCGTTGCTCGCCCTGTTCGCCTGCGGGAACGAGAAAACGTCGACCTCGTCCTACGACAGGGGATCGGAAGTCGATGCGCTGGTGTCCCGCGCCAAGTCCTTCGAGCTGCCCACGGAGTGGGTAGGCCCTCCAGGCGACCCTCTCCATCATCACACCGCGGGCTTCGCGAAGATCCTGTGCTCGGCCGTGTTCGTCACAGGACTCGACGCCGATTTTGCCGCCGAGAACATCGGCTACTTCACGAGCCACTACGACGAGCGCTCGAAAGTAACCAAGCGCGAGATCGACATGGAGAAGAAGTTGGTGCGCCTGACGCTCCCGGACGGCGTGGTGCGTACGGCCAAATACCTCGGCGACCAAGGCTGCGTCACGTTTCCTCTCGGGGAGGATGGACTCCATTTCGAGGCCGTCGACGTGACCAGCTCGCTTCCCGATCCCGACAGGCAGCCGTGGCCGATGGGCGACTCGCTGCCCGACGAACCGTTTCCGGCCGAGCTCGATGAAGCGAAGGTCGGGGCCGCCGTCCAAGCCGCCTTCGAGCCGGCCGAGGGCATGACCGCCGCCTTCGTCGTCACCTGGAAAGGACGTCTTGTCGCTGAACGCTACCGCGACGGGCTGGACCTTCACACGCCGCTTGAAAGCTGGTCGATGGGCAAGAGCTTGACCGCGACGCTGATGGGGGTTCTCATTCAGCAAGGGGTCTACGACCTCTGGCAGCCGGCGCCGGTCCCGGAATGGCAACAGGAAGGGGACCCGCGGGCGGAGATCCGAATTGCCGACATCCTGCGGATGTCGAGCGGGATCCGCTGCGTGAACCGCGGCGATCCGGAATATGATCCTGCCATGGGATACCCCGACCATCTCTATCTCTACACGAGCGGGGGGGACTCGTTCAAATGGGCCGCGACGAGGCCGCAGCAGTGGCCGCCGAATACGATCGGGCGCTACCGGAACTGTGATCCCGTCCTGACGAACTACCTCGTGCGGCTCGCCGTCGAAGGACGCGGGGACGAGTACCACTCCTTTCCCCAGCGGGAACTCTTCGACAAGATCGGCATTCGTGACATGGTGATGGAGACCGACCCGTACGGCAACTTCCTGATCCAGGGCTATGAATTCGGAACGGGCCGGGACTGGGCGCGTCTCGGCAACCTGTACCTGCAAGACGGTGTTTGGCGAGGCGAGCGGATCCTTCCGGAAGGCTTCGTGGAGTTCGTCAGCACGACGGCGCCCGCGTGGGAGGCCGACGGCCGCCCCATCTATGGCGGCTTTTTCTGGATCAACAGCAGGGACGCCTACCCGATTCCGAAAGACGCGTACTACATGGCGGGAGCCGGAAACCAGAAAACGATCATCATTCCCTCCCACGACCTGGTCGTAGTGCGCCTCGGACACTACAAAGGCTCGAGCCCGGGCAACGAGGGCCTGAAAAACGCCTTGACGCTGCTCATGGAAGCCGTTCCCAAAAGCTGAAGACGGTTGAGATGGGCCGCTGCCGTTCGAGGGCGCCCCAGCCACCTGTGTCACCTGGATCAGCACTTGGCCGTCAGGCCGGATCCGGAGATCGGCGCTCCACAGCCAAGTCGGGAAAATCAGACCTGTGTGAAGTTGTTAGAGTGGAGCGCATTCCGAGCTCGGAATCGTCGTCACACCATCGCTGGTCGCTTCCACCGCGCGACCAGGGATATCGAGGCCCTGCGAAGGCATTGCCAGTGTTGCCGGTTACCGAGTTTCCAAGCCGCACATCGAGGATTCAGACGAGGGTTCACTACTCATATCTTGAGTTCGCCTCTGCTTGCGATGCGTTGACAATGCCTGGCGGCACCCTTCCGGTTTCGCGTGACGAAGCTGCCCCGGCGCCTATGGTTTTTCAGTTCGTACCGATGATTTCTTTCACTCTGTTCGGATGATTTTTCCCTTCGGAATCAGCAATTTTTTCCATCGGAATACGCACTGTAACCTGCAACAGCGAATTAATATTCCTGCGAGGGCCTCTGGATGGCACTGAATACACTTGGACAGCGGGTACGCATGGCTGCACTATTGTGCCTTGTGCCGTTGGCGATGCCTCCGGCAACTGCGCAGTCCACATCGGGGTCCATCCTGGGCGACGTGACGGACCTATCGGGAGCGTTCCTGCCGGGAGCGACCGTGAGCGTGAGTAACAACGCAACCGGCGCGACGCGGGAGGCATCGACCAACGAAGCGGGGGCGTTCCGGTTCTCGGGGCTGCCGCCGTCCAACTACTCGGTGACGGTGGAGTTTCCCGGCTTTCGGGCCGTGACGCGGCCGTCGGTGACGCTGGCCGTGGGCGGCGCGACGAAAGTCGATTTCGAGTTGGATTTGGGGCCGATCGAGGAGTCGATCATGGTAACCGGGACGGTGCCGCTCGTGCAGCCGACGGAGAACACGCTCCAGGTTGTAGTGGCTAACCAGCGAGTGCAGGAACTGCCGACCAAGAGCCGCGACTTCATGGATCTGATGCTGCTGTCGCCGGGCGTGACAGTAGACCAGAGCTCGGCCCGCAGTGGCAACAGCGACTCGGTCAGCTTCTATGGAATGGACGAACGGAACAAGTCGGTGTGGCTGGAAGGCGTGGACTTCAACGACGAGGTAACGATGGGCGGTTCGGACATTTCCGAGGCGACCCGGACGCGATTGGGGCAGGAAGCGATCCAGGAGTTTCAGGTGTTGTCGTCGGGCTATTCGGCCGAGTTTGGCCGGACCGGCTCAGGTGCGATCAATGTTGTGGTGAAGTCGGGAGGCAACGACATCCACGGCAGCGGTTTTTACTTCATCCGTGACGACGCCTTCGACAAGGATCCGTTCCAGGTGGTCCGGGGTGAAGCAGTGCCGGATGCCAACCCGCCGCCGTTCCAGACCCAGCAGTACGGGTTCACGGTGGGCGGCCCCTTCGTGCGGCACAAGGTGTTCTACTTCGGATCTATCGAACGCCGCACTGACGAGAACAGCTCGCACGTGACGATTCCAGATTCGGTGAAGGCGTTCGTGGATTCCCTGAATGCAGGCTACGACACGTCCAGCGCGCTGCCGCGGTCGGGGGACGAGCGGAACGCGTTGGGCAAGTTCACTCTCAACCTGCATCCACTGCACACGTTGAACATCATGTACCTGTACGACGACAGGGAGTTCACCAACAAGCAGACCGGGCAGGCCAACGGAGCCGACAACGGGTTCGACGACGTGCGCAGCTCCTATTACGCAACGGCGAGCCTGACATCGCTCATTGGCAACAGAATCGTGAACGAATTCCGGGCGAACCGCTCGATCCAGCGGCTGACCCGGGATTTGCAGGCCAGAGCGAGCGGACGGTTCCTGCCGACGCTGGATTTTCCCTCGGTCGACCTCGGCCCGGCGGGCAACGTCCCGCAGGGCCGGGTCCAGGCGAACTGGATCTTCTCCGACACGATGAGCTGGGAGCGGGGCAACCACTCGTTCAAGTGGGGCGGAGAATCGAATCGGGTCCTGGCTACGGCTGACGCGAATGTGGATTTCCAGGGGGTCTACCGGTTCCCATCCGATACGGCGACGTTGCCGGACCGCTATACGGCGAACTTCAACCTCCCGTTCGAGAACGGCACTTCAACCGAGCCGAGGTTCATCAGCATCCGCCGCGACGTGGCCTCCTACGCCGCATTTGTCAACGACACGTGGCGGGCGACGCCGCGCTTCACGATCAACATGGGGCTGCGCTGGGACAAACGGACCTATCTGGATGTGGACGGCGTGGCGTCCATCGGCGGACCGGACGCTTTCGAACAGCCGGGTTTCTCGCGGGACCGGCCGCAGGATGTCTGGGTGTCAGTGGCGTTGGGTGAACTTGGCGCCTTGCCGGTGAGGGACTGGCGTCCGGGTGTAGAGGACAAACTGGACCTCTCGCCGCGTTTCGGTTTCTCCTGGGATGTGACCGGCAACGGTCACGCGGTGGTCCGGGCCAGCTATGGCGTCTTCCATGACCGGATCAACACGAGTACGCTCCGGAGCCGGGTCTTGAGCTACAACGGGCTGTTGACTTCGGGAACGCAGTTGAACGCCTCGAACGCGGCGCAGAACGCGATCATCCAGGGGAACTTCCCGAACCGGATCGCGACGTCGCTGTTGCCGGGAGGCGCCAGCGTCGGTGGAACTCCCGATGCGCCCTCGGAGCGGATGAACACGCCCTACACGCAACAGTCCCACGCGGGCTTCCAATATGGGATCAAGCAGGACCTGGCCGTGTCGGTCGACTTCGTGCACATCTTGGGTCTGAACTACGACTGGGGATCGGGCCTGTCAACCCCATGGGAGCCGAACGCGCCGCTGCCAGGAGCCACATCGCCGTCAGGGCGAGTGTGCCCGTTCGCCCGCCAGATCGTTGCGCAATTGGGGTTGCCGGCAACGGCGGCCAACCTGCGTTCCAACAGTGCGGGCTGTCTGCGGATCCAGGTCGCCGACTTCACCAACCGGTTGCACATCAACAGCTTGAGTTTCCGGATCGAGAAGCGGTTCACGCGGGACTTCGGTTTTCTGGCCGGCTACTCGCTAGGCTCAGCGAAAGGCTTCGACTGGACCTCACCGCACATCAAGCACGGCGAGGCCAATTTCGGCCCGACCGAGAACGACGTGCGGCACCGTTTCACGGGCAACTTCATCTACCGGTTTCCCCACGACGTACAGGTGTCGTCGATCCTTACAGCCAACAGCGCGCCGCCCTACGACATCACGACCGGCAACGACGACAACTTCGACTTCCTGCGCAACGACCGTCCGGCGGGAGTCGGGGCCTGGGCCGGCCGTGGCGCGAACTTCTTCCGGTGGGATCTGCGGTTGACGAAGAAGTTCGTCATCGCCGAGGACATGAGGGTGGAGGTGATGTGGGAGATGTACAACGTTGGCAACCGGGCCAACCTCGTTAACTTCAATGGCAACCAGCGCTCCTCCAGCGCCAACCAGGCGCGCGGTGTCGTCCCTAGCGGTCAGTTCCAAGGTCAGTTCGGCCTGCGGTTCGTTTTCTGATCGCGAGATGGAGCCATGGATCTGTCGCAGATTCGGGACTTACCGCAACCTCCAAGGGCCCACTCTTTTCACCTCCATCAAACGAAGGGGCTTAGCCTGCATTTCTCACCACCCGACGGTCGAAGCACACGATACGACCGCCAGGACTTCGTTGCGCTTGCTTGCCGTGCTCAACGTACTGTTCAAGTACGCCTGCGCGCGCCAAGCGGCTCACGCCTCGTCATGACGGCCCTCTCACGCACTTCGCCTCGCCGCGTGGGTAGAGTCGAGGGGAGGCGCGCCGGCCGTAGGTCGAGGGAGTAGCTGTTGCTGGCGGCTTTCGCCCCTTGCCAGTGCCTCGGTCTCTCCCCTAGCCACGTTTCCTCTCCCCCGCTCGTCAAACCGGACGTGCGGTTTTCCCGCATCCGGCTTTCAGTCGGGATCATGCCTTCGCCCACGGAAAGCTCTTCGTCCTCGTCTCCAGGCAAGTCAGACCGTATTGCTGCCACAGCCTCTCGTCCGGGAAGCGCATCTTCCCCCCGGTCCTGACCCGGTGTCTCCGACAGAGCCACTGACGCAGCCGCCGGACCGCGTGGCGGTCGATCGCTCGATAGGCCGGGCTCACCTGCCCCAAGCGAAAGTAGTTCGCCCATCCCGTCATCATCCGGTTCAGGCTCTCTACCACCTCGCCCGGCGGCAGCGTCCCGTTGCTCGACGCCGTCCACTCGCTGATCTTGCGGCACAGGCTTTGAACGCTCGCCCGGCTGGGTCGGGTCCCCATGTAGCTCCCCTTCCCCGTCCGGCGATAGTTGCGCCCGATCCGGTACCCCAGAAACTCCATCTCCTCCTGCGGGCACCGCATGCAGCGCGTCTTGCGCTCGTTCACCTCCAGCTTCAACTCCTCCATGATCCGCTTGACCGCTTCCAGCATCTCTGCCCCCGCAGCCTTGCCCACCACACAGAAGTCATCCGCATAGTTGACGATCTCCGCGCTGAAGCGCCGGGCATATCCCAGCACCTTCCAGCCCACCACGAATCGCCTCAGATAGAGATTGCTCAGCAACGGTGAGATCGGGGCTCCTTGCGGCGTCCCCTTGCGCTGCCTCCGCCCGCGGTTCCGGCGGCGTCGGCCGCCCTTCCCGTCGTCCTCCTCCTCCGGCATCTCCAGCCATGCCTTGATCCACTTCAGCATTCGCCCGTCACTCACCCGTCGGGCCACGCTGCGGATCAACTCCGCATGCGGAATCTCTCCGAAGTAGTTGGACAGATCTCCATCGACCACCTCGTTGTGTCCCCTCTTCAGGAGCTCCTGTACTCGGATGATCGCGTCGTTGGCGCTCCGCCCCGGCCGATACCCGTACTGCTCCGGCTCCAGGTCCGCTTCAAAGATCGGCTCCAACACCAACAACGCCGATCTCTGCGCCACCCGGTCCCGCAGGCACGGTATGCCTAACGGCCGATACTTCCCAGACTGTTTCTTCGGAATCAGGACCTGCCGCACCGCTCGCGGGCGGTACGTCCCTTCCCTCAACTCCCGCGCCAGTTCCCCCAACCAGCCCTCCACCCCCTGCGCCTCGATGTCCTTGATACTTTCCCCGTCCACCCCGGCCGAGCCGCCATTACGTCGTACCCGCTCCCAGGCTTCCCTCAGAAAGTCCTTCCGCCACACCTTGTCGGCCAGCGCGTGAAACCGCCGCTCGGGGTCCTCCTTCGCTTTCGCATGCAGCACCGTCTGGAGTTTCCGAACCCTCTCTGACCCTGTTAGACCTTTGTCAGTGGCCACGCCCTGCCTCCTTGGGACCAGCTACCGGCCGTACCAGCCGGATCAACCGTTTCTATTGCCACCGTCGT
>JAPPLB010000163.1 GCA_028819575.1 Bryobacterales bacterium
GAACAGTACGTTGAGCACGGCAAGCAAGCGCAACGAAGTCATGGCGGCCGTATGGCGTGCTTCGGCCGTCGGGTGGTGAGATATGCAGGCCAGGCGCTCCCCCGTGTGGGATCGGGCGTTTCTAATCGCCCTCGTGAAGCCGTCCGCCCATCCGATTCGGATCGCCGCGGGCGACGTTCTCTTCATGGCGTGGATGCAGCCGCCACGGTTCGTCGCAGCCCACAGTCGCCTTTTCAAGATTCAGTACTTTCTAAGAACGGTGTTACGTTCTTGAGCAGCGCTACGTCCAGAAGCTTAGAAGCCCAGCCTGCATTTCTCACCACGTGGCGAGGCGAAGTGGGTGAGAGGGCCGCGAGGACGAGGCGCGAGCCGCTTGGCGCGCGCAGGCGTACTTGACGGTACGTTGAGCACGGCAAGCAAGCGTTGCGAAGGAAAAGCGAAGTCCTGGCGGTCGTATCGCGTGCTTCGACCGCCGTGTGGTGAGATATGCAGGCTAAGGAGGTAACGAAGATGTCGAAACGAATTCCGGTCGCGCTCGGGGTCATGCTCTGCCTGGCGCTGGTTCTCTCGCTGTTGCCGCTTGCCGGCAGTCCCGTATCGTCAAGAGAGATGTGGGAGTACAAAGCGGTTGAGATCCGTCGCAACCCGGAGCGATCCCAACGCGCCCTCAACCAACTGGGGGCAAGAGGCTGGGAGTTGGTGACAGTGGACGACCAAGACGGGAAAAAGAGGGCGATCTATACGTTCAAACGACGCCTCTCCGAAAAATAGTGGAAGACAGGCAATTCCCCACTCGCTCATCCATGTGAAACAAGACCACCCGGAGAACGCACCTGTCCTGCGGCTCTGGGCTCGGGTTTTTTCGGGGTGCTCGAAACAGCCCGCTGTCCGGCGCCGGGGTCAGGACGTCCGGATCGTCGTTGCGGACGCTCGTTCACGCGCGCACTGACTGCGCGCCACACGATGCAGGGCGGTGAGTCCTTGCTTGTCCTGCTCAGGCAGATCCCCCCGGCGCTGAGACAGGCCCTCACCTGTGCCACGGTGGCGGTCGAACCCGGTCGAGTTGTGTGCGTCAAGTTCTGCAAAAAGGGTTGAGACCAAATGTGTCCTCGGTTTGCTTAAAGGGTTGATGACGTTGACGGCGTGGAGGGAGCCCGCAGGGCGCCCGGAGCGCCGTCAACGTCATGCCACGTCGGCAAGCGCCCGCAGGCGTTCGCGTTTTTGTTCCTCCCACAGGCTCATGTCCAGATAACGATCGGCCTCGATCCAGCCGTCATGCATCTCCGCCACTAGCTTGAAGCCGCTCCCCCTGCCCAATATGCTACGAGGCTGCAAGATAGTCTTCGACTGTGATGAGCAGCCATTCGGGAGCTACGGTCATCTTCTCTGCTCGCCAGGTTGGAAGGGCCGGTATTCCACAAGCGCCGAGCTGCCAACGATGTCGACAATGGTCACGGACAACTCGACCCCGAATGCGTCGGTGAGCCGCATGGGCCTGCTCAGACGGAAGTGCACAGGTTGCTGTCGCCCCTGTTCAATGGCAATGTTGTCCGCATACAAATACGTTCTGTCAGATGTGTCTCGTATCGGATTCAGTCGTCCTGTCAGTCCGGGGAGATGCCCGGTTTCCTGAGGGAAGATGACTGATCCGCCAGACGGCAGGCGCTCAAGATCAAGCAGAAGGCCGCCCTGCTGGGGAACCCATTCGCGCGTAAGCCTCGCAGCAAACCCCGGCGCGGCGGCATACACGGTCATCGGCAAATGTGTGCTGTGCAGATCGAAGGCTACTTCTCCGGCTTCGTCCGTCTTCCCCTGCCTCCATGTCTTGTTCGGGAAGAGCGCAAGAACATCGATTCCAGGCAGCGGCTCTCCTTCCGAATGCACTGCGATAGTAGCCTCTGCCGGGGTGAGATCAAGCTTCGCCGCAGGAATGCTAAGAACCAGACTCGATTCGCCCACCAGGCTATACTCCGGCCGCACGCCGGCCGTTTCCTCCGTCTCCTTGATGATGATGGCGACACCATCGCCGCGACGCTCCATCAAAAACGCGCGATGTGCCGACCCGGGCACATCGCCGACCGGGATCCTCCCGAACACGGAAGCGATGACTTCGTTACGTGTGGCCTGACTAGCATGCATGCTCTCAATCGTCATCCCGTTGGGGAGCTGTCCCGGTGTGTCGATCTCCAGCCGATCCGCAAAAATCGACAGCCTGATCCGGCGCGAGGAAATTGAGTAGTCACGGTGGGCCACGGCATTGACGAGGGCTTCGAATACTGCAGCCGTGCTGTATTGCGGTATGTTCTCGCGTGCCGGTGA
The DNA here is from genome assembly GCA_028819575.1 of Bryobacterales bacterium. GTDB lineage: Bacteria > Acidobacteriota > Terriglobia > Bryobacterales > UBA6623 > JAPPLB01. The sequence goes on from JAPPLB010000163.1 coordinate 2,320, forward strand.
CTTGCGGGCGGCAACCCGCATGTTTCTGGAGACAAACTTCATGCCATCGGTGATCTGACTTTGGAGCGGACCGTCAATCTCCTGAGCGTCGAGCTGTTCGGAGGTGCGATCCCTGCCCCGATAGTGTGTCGCTGTCATGACTGCATGCGGCAGCCACTCCTGGGGCATCCTGGCGCACAGGAGCACACCGGCGACCGTGGCACGGAGCACATCGGCCTCATCGCGGGCCAGAAGGCGCATGTTTGCAAGACCGCGGGTTGGGTCCGCGGCCCCAGCAACGCTCAGTAGCGGCCCCCATAGCCGCTCGCTGAGAGTCTCGATGCCGGTATTGGGAACCGTCTGCCTATCGAACCAGAGGTAACGGGCCTGCACCCGTCTCTGCGCCAGGCGCATACGCTCGTCGCCGGTCAATTGACGTTTACTTGCGCCGACACGGATCCAACTTCGGCCGCCACGCTCGTGAAGGGAATCACCACGAGGCACCACGACCACAACGAAGGCCTTGCCGTCAAGTTCCCGATGGTTGACGTCGATGCGCAGGGCAGGTTTGATGCTGTCGGTGCTTACTTCGACCATCAGGTTGCTGAGCGCCGCTATCTGTTGCCGGGACATCCCCTGAAGGAGTCCGTCATCCGTAACTCCCAACAGCAGCACGCCGCCGTTCGCATTGGCGAACGCGATCATTTCGTCCGCCAGATCGTCGCGGGCGGGGCTAGTCGGGCAGCTATCCTCGAACTCGACCTGCTTGAACTCCCACCGGCTGTCTTCGCCCAACTTCAACCGTTGCTGGATGTCCTCGTTCCACACCGTCACTCGTTGCCTCCGAGCTCCAACATTTTCAGGTTCTCAGCGATGATGCCGTCCATTGAGCCGCGCAGGGCGTCGGCCATGGCCCACAGTTTGTCTTCTTGGTCGATAATGGTCCCACCGTTCAGGGTTGCGCCCGTGTCTCGCGCCTGATTCCCCGCCCTTCGTCGCGCCACGCGGTTATCTCCTTAGAGGATGACCTGGGGGCTACGCAGCCGTGCTTGGATCAGGCTCTCCATTTTACCTTCGACGCAAGTCGGTCATTAGCGCCCGTCTCGCTACTCCTAAGTTATGGCGCTCCCGCGCCCGCGTTGATTTGACAGAACTTACGCCTTGCCGTGAGTTTGTGTTTTTGTCCGGATGTAAAAAACAAAACCGAAGAAGTCGTCATGCGGACCCTCGACGGGGGTCTGCCGCTGCTCAAACCCGAATGCGGCTAGCGCTGCTCAGCCAGCTGTCTCGGAAACGGCCCTTTCCAAGGCAGACCGCTACCGAAACACGTAATACAGAACAACCAACACGACGGAGAGCGCCGCCGCGCCGGTGCGCGGCTCCAGCAGCGCCCGCTGGCCGCTGCTCGCGAAAGCGGCCAGAGGATTTTCCCAGGTCAGCCCCTGTATCTGCTCCGGGCTGGGAGGTGGCGTCGATCGGCTCACCAGAACGTAAACGATGCTGCAAAGCACGAACGACCACCAGCCCTGCAACAGGAAGGGAATCCCCCAGCCTTCCGTGATGAGCTTCTGTTCGCCGAAGACCGGCAGGTCGGCGACGAACGCCAGGGCGCCGAGCGTGAAGCCGAAGAGCAGCGTCGCCAGCGACGCCTGCTTCGTGCCGCGGCGCCAGAAGACGCCCCACAGGAAGACGGTGGTGATCGGCGGAGACAGGTGGGCCGCGATGGCGTTGATCGCTTCGAAGATGCTCGTGTAACGGCCGCCCTGCGTCGACCAGATCATCGCCAGGATCATGATGACGACGGCGCTGATGCGGCCGGCTTTCACCTGCTGCCGGTCGGAGGTCTTGGGCCTCAGGCGCGTGTAGATGTCCACCGCGAAGAGCGTTCCGCAGCTATTCAGCGCGGAGGCGATGGTGCTCATCAGCGCCGCGAGCAGGGCGGCCGAGATCAGCCCCTTCATGCCGCTGGGAATCAGTTGCGTGATCAGCACCGGCAGCGTCTGGTTGGCGTTCTCCCCGATGAGGTCGCGGAACAGCACGTAGGCGGCCACCCCCGGCAGGACCATGATGAAGACCGGCAGGATCTTGAGGAAGCCCGCCAGAATCGCGCCCTGCTGGGCGTCCCATTCCGACCGCGCGCCCAGGACTCGCTGGACGATCGTCTGGTCGGTGCACCAATACCAGATGCCGTTGACCGTGTAGCCCAACAGCACGGCGTACCAGGCGAGCCCCATGCGGTTGTCGGCATGCAGCATGCTGAGCTGATCGGGCTTGAGCGCGGCCTCGAACTCGCCCAGGCTCCGGATGCCGTGCTCGGGAAGCGCCGCCAGCGCGAAGCAGGTAATCGCGGCGGCTCCGATGATGAGGACAACGCTCTGGATGGTCTCCGTGACGACGACGGCCTTGAGTCCGCCCGAGATGGTGTAGATGCCCGTGATGACGGTGATGATGACGATCGACGTAACGACGTCGATGCCGAAGAACTGCTCGAAGACGGCGGCCCCCGCGTACAGGCTCATCCCGATGTGGATGAACAGCGCCGAGAGGATCGCCATGAAGGCCAGGAAGGTCCGCGAGGCCGGGCTGTAGCGCCGCTCCAGGAACTCGGGCAACGTCGCGATCCTGCTTCGAAAGTAGAAGGGGGCGAAGACCAGGCCCAGCAGGATCAGCGTGAACGACGCGCCCCACTCGAAGTTGCCCCAGACGAGCCCTTCGTTGAAGCCCGCCGCCGCCAGCCCCACGAAATGGATGGTCGAGATGTTCGAAGCGAACAGCGCCGCGCCGACCATCGGCCAACTCAGCGAGCGGCCGGCAAGGAAGTAGGCCGTGCTGTCGATCTTCTGGCGGCGGGTCGAGAGGATTCCCGCGGCGAGAACCCCCAACAGGTAGACGACGATGATCGCGAGGTCGAGAACAGGAATGTCCGTTTGCATGAGGGTGGGGCCGGTTATCGCGGCTCTCGCGCTCTCCGGAAGGCACTAGGAGTCTGTCCCACAGGAATCAGAGCTGTCGTTGGGTGCGATTGGATCA
>JAPPLB010000028.1 GCA_028819575.1 Bryobacterales bacterium
AGTCATGGCGGTCATACCGCGTGCTTCGGCCGTCGGGTGGTGAGAAATGCAGGTTAGACCTTGCCGAGCGCATCGTCGAGTTGATCGAGGACCGCCAGCCCTGCTTTCACCGACCCGCGGGCTGCCACTGCGCGAAACCTAGCCTCGGTGTCGTGCTGGGTAACCGCGATGGTCGAGAGTTCCTCCATCAGCTTGTTCAAGCTGACCCCGCGGCTCCGCGCGAGTTCCTTCAATCGATGGTGGGTGTCATCGGGTAGTCGGACGGTCAGCGTAGACATCGGTTATTCCTTCGAGATCAGTTCAGCAGGCGTCACGACGCGCATCTCCGGACAGCGCGCTTCAATACCGGCGGATCTGGGAGATCCGGATTTCGCCGATCATCCCGAAGAAGTTCCCCGGTCCCAGCCAGTTGAACTTCCCCCCGTAGCGGGCGCGGCCGGCCAGTCGGCTGCCCACCGAGAACTGGGCGATGTGGCGGCGGTTGTTGACCAGCCTGCGTCCGTCAGGGCTTTTCATTTCCCAGATCAGTGTGCCGTCGAGGAAGAGCTGGTGCAGGTCTTCTTCGTAGGAGTACTGCCAGGCGACATGGTGCCAGGCGGTGTCGCGGATCCCCACCCATTCGGGGTCCGCCGCGATGCCCGCAGGACGGCTGTAGGGGTGCAGGTCTTTCAGGGCCTGCTCCGGTTCCGCCCCCAGGAAGTGCACGCCCGGTGTCAGGCTGCCGTCGGGTGAGCCTCGGTCGGACAGGTACAGTTCCCAAACGCCTCTCTCCGTGTTGTCGTAGGTGCCGCAGACGTGCCCGTAGTGGAATTCCTGGCCGTACTTGTTGATCGGGCCGCCCGGCCGCACCCATGCCTCCACTGTCCATTCCTTCTCGATGGTTTTTAGGTCCACCTTGTCGTTCCACTCCGGTCCGATGAACCCGCCTTCCCCGCCGCCGATGAAATGGGGATACCTCCCCCAGCCGGGGGTCTCCACTCGCGTGTCGCCTTTGCTGTTGACCCAGGTGAGCGTCAGTTCCGAATCGCCCATGACGTCCGGAATGAACCTTCCGCTGGGGCCTTGCCAGTCCCACAAGGCCACGGTGTGCTTGTCGGGACCGAGCCGGCGGAGCCCTTCATCGACGACTTTCAACCGGAATGCGCGAGAGGCCGTCTGGCCCGCGGCATCGGTCGCCTCGAGCTGAAAGTTCTGCAGCTCCGGAGTAGTGGCCGTGCCGCTGAGCTCACCGCTCTCGCGGTTCAGTGAGATCCCCGCCGGCAACGTTCCCTGCGTCGTCCGCCAACGCACCGGCTCCACCATGTGGCGGGTTTGGAGAACTTCTCGATACGGGATTCGCCGGAAGGCCAGAGGAAGCGAAGACGTGGTCACTTCGCCTTCCGATACGGTCAGGGCGAAGGTGTGCTCGTCGCTGTGGCCGGCGGCATCCGTCGCTCGCAGGGTGAACGCCCGTTCCTGGGCCGGCTCGGTCGGAGTGCCTTCGATCGTTCCTTGCCGCTCGTCAAAGCGAAGTCCCTCCGGCAACTCTCCGGCCAGGTCCCAGCGAACGGCCCCCTCGGCCGCATCGGTCGAGAACGTCGCCTCATAAGGGGCATGAAGTCCGGCTTCGGGAACCAGCCGTTCCACCACCGTCAGTTCCTGGGCGACCGGGTAGCGCATCACGCTCGAGATGCGAAGTTCATCGATCTCCCCTTCGAAGTCGTATGTCTTGAGGTGGTAGGGAGGCTCGCGCGAATTGAGGATCCCCCCGACCACGAAGGGAATGTCGTTCTGCTCGGCGTCGTTCTTCACCCGCCGCGGCGGGGTGCCCTTCCAGATCAGCTTCCCGTCCAGGAAGAAATAGTGCGTCTGGTCTTCGTAGCGGAACTGCCAGGCCACGTGGTGCCATTCCTCATCCTGAATAGCGGCCTCATGCATGACGGTTCCGTAATCCGCTCTTCTCCGTCCCGGGTAGACCAGGACGTCGCTGTCCGGCGCGCGCTTCTGCGATCCGGTAAACCGGGACGCCGGCAGCAGACCCGGCTTCAACGGCCAGATCTCCAGCCAGGAGTGCAAGCTGAAGTCCCAGCCGCCCCGGACGCCATGGGTCAAGCCGAACCCTTCGTCGTCGGTGCCGCAGATTTTCGCGAAGGGTCCCGAGGTTCCGGAACCGCGCGGGCGGTAGGTGGCGGGGTGATCCAGTTGGATGTCAGTCAGGGCGAATCCCCGGTAACGCACCCAGGCTTCCACCGTCCACGCTCTCTCGCAGGTGCGCAGCTCCAGTTTGTCGTTGTTGACCGGGCCGATCAACAGGTTGGCGTCGTCCTCCCGCACTTCGAACTGGGCCGTGGAGCCGAAGCCCGGGCGCTTCCCCCAAAGGAAATCTTTATGGGCTCTCAGGGTCAGGGCGGGATCGCCCATGGCGTCCCGCGTCTGGGCGCCCTGCCCCTCGTCGAAGTGGTACAGCGCCACGGTGTGCTCATCCGGGCGAAAGGGCTCGCGCAGCGAATCCGGCAACAGGTCCGCCGCATGGGACCGGACGGCCCACATGCCCATCGCCGCCAGCAACGTCCAACAAGCCGATCTCAGCAGATTCTTCAAGACTCGCCTACCTTTCTCCAAGCCGGGAACCGCTTCCAAAGAGGCAAAATACAGATGCCAATGGCAATGGTCTGACGTTCCGAATCGAATCCGCCCCAGTATACAGAACGCCGTCCAGCCTGAATCTCTCGCCACGCGGCGAGACAAAGAGTGAGAGCTGGCCGTCAGGACGAGGCGCGAGCCGGGCGGAGGAAAAAGGCGTGCGCAGGCGTAACGGTTCACCGGCCGTCAGACATTTCGTCTGGAGCGAACCAGACCCCCTGCCAAAGGTTTTCACAAAACACGAGACACGGAACACGAATCACGGCTTTTCCCGAGACATGCGGGTTATCATCAACCGATGCTGAAAGTCGGCTTGACGGGTGGCCTGGCGACGGGCAAGAGCTACGTGGCGGCTCGTTTGGCGGAGTTGGGCTGTCATGTCATCCAGGCGGATACGCTCGGGCATGAGGTCCTGCGCCGGGGCGCTGAAGCCTACGACGATGTCGTCGCCGAGTTTGGCGAGGGGGTTCTCGGCGCCGGGGGTGAGATTGATCGCAAGTTGCTGGGGGCGTTGGTCTTCCCGGAGGCTGCGAAGCTGAAAAGGTTGAACTCGCTGGTCCATCCGCACGTCTTCAGGCGGCAGCAGGCTTTTTTCGAGGCTCTCGAGCGCGGCGATCCGCACGGAATCGGGGTGGTCGAGGCGGCTATCATGATTGAGAGCGGCAGTTACAAGCGCTACGACCGGCTGATCGTCACGGTTTGCCCGCCGGAAGTGCAGGTGCGGCGGTTCATCGAGCGCGGCGGGACGGAGCAGGCAGCCCGCGACCGCTTGGCGCGCCAACTGGCGATCGAGAAGAAACGCGCTTTCGCCGATTTCATCATCGACACCTCGGGCAGCTTTGCTGAAACCGACGCCCAGGTCCGCGATGTATACGTACGGTTGAAACGGGAAGCGGAATGAGACGGCAGATCGGATGGAGACCTTTCTGGCTCGCTGCCCTGATGTCGGCGGCCTTCGTGTTGTGGACGACTTCGCCGCGTTGGCTGGCCCGTGAGGCGCCGGTGCTTCCGCCGGCCGATCCCTTCTGGACCGAAGCGCAATCCAGCGGCTTGACGCAGGAAGAACTGGCGAATATCGACATCTACAACCGGGCGGCGAGCGCTACCGTGAACGTCACCAGCACGGTGCTGCGCCGGAACTGGTTCTTCGATGTCTATCCCACGAGTGAGTCGGGTTCGGGCTTCCTGATCGATGACCAGGGCCGGATCCTGACGAACCATCACGTCATCAAGGGCGGGTCGAAGATCCGGGTCACCCTTCTGCATGACGAAGCGAGTTATGACGCCGAGCTCCTCGCCTTCGACGAGGCGAGCGACCTGGCGCTGATTCGCATCGAGCCCGATAAGGAGATTCCGTACCTGACGATCGGCGATTCCGAGAACCTCAAGGTGGGCCAGAAAGTGTTGGCGATCGGCAACCCGTTCGGGCTCGAAGGCACCTTGACGACGGGCGTGATCAGCTCGCTGGGACGTACGATTCGGGACAATGACTCCCTGCTCGAGGACATGATTCAGACCGACGCGGCGATCAATCCGGGCAACAGCGGCGGCCCGCTGCTCGACAGCAGCGGCCATGTGATCGGCGTGAACACGGCGATCTACGGCCCCGGCGGCAATATCGGAATCGGATTCGCGATGCCGATCAGCCGCGTCAAGCCGCTGTTGCAGTTCGTGTTGTCCGACGGTTCGTCGCGGCCCGCCGAGCCATTGGGGCTTCGTTCGCTCTATCTGCCCAAGCGGCTTTCCAACGCTCTCGAGCTGGCCGATCAGCCGGGCTTCCTGATCGTCGACGTGAACCGCGGTACGGCGGCGGCGGAATCGGGCCTTCGCGGGGCCGACCGCGAGGTGATCGTGTCGAACTACCGCATTCCCGTCGGCGGGGATCTGATCGTCGCCGTGGATGGCCGCCGTGTCACCCATCGGCGCGTCATGTCGCAGGCGCTCTCGCTCAAGGCGGGCGGCGATGCGGTCAAACTGACGATCGTTCGCGAGGGCCAAGAGATGGACGTGACCGTGAAGTTGCGCGCCCGCTCGCGAGGCATTCGTTTATAACCGCCGCCCTGCGAGTACGGGCCGTGGTCCTCACGGGAAGAAGGCGATCTTGACGAGCAGCGCGAGGATAACCGGGCCGTACGCGAACTTGAGAACCGCCAGATCGCGCTCCAATTTCCCGAACCGCTCGCCCATCTCGTCCCGGAGTTCGTCTCGGAGTTCCCTCAAGTCCTCCTTCGTTGCAAGCTCTCCGGCAATCGGAATCGCGCCCGCCGCCGCCTTGGCCTTCTGTTCGGAAGTTCCGGCTTCGATCAGCGCCTCGTAAACCTCCGCGACCATCAGGCTCATCGCTCTCCCTCCTCTCCCGAACGTCCGGCGGTGTCCGCGCCCGGCGCGGAGTGGAACTTGAATGGAAACACCGTCTGGGCGGTCCGCGCAAACGGAGGCCGCTTGGATTCAGGTGGATCCGTTGGCTTGAGTCGATCGTGGTTCCGCGCCCCGATCGGATGCCCAATCAGGATGCTACCACAAGCCGCTGACCTGAAACATCCCCCTATTTAAGCAGCGTTGCTGAGCGGGACCACTCTA
>JAPPLB010000090.1:0-47152 GCA_028819575.1 Bryobacterales bacterium
GAACAGTACGTTGAGCACGGCAAGCAAGCGCAACGAAGTCCTGGCGGTCGTATCACGTGCTTCGACCGTCGGGTGATGAGAAATGCAGGTTAGTACGCACGGGCGGAGGAGAAATCATGGGCAATCGAGTTGCCGTCGTCGCGGGCGGCCGGACTCCCTTCGTGAAGTCCGGCAAGGTCTTCAAGGGCCTGGGTCCCTTGAAATTGGCGGCTCACGCAGTCACGGGTTTGCTCGAAAGGCACGATATCGATGCCGCCGCGATCGATGCCATCGCCTTCGGCGCCGTCGTCCCCGAGCCCGGCAAGCCTAATCTGGCCCGTGAGATCGTTCTGGAAGCGGGACTGCCGAGGGCGATCGAGGCGCAGACGATGTCCTCCTACTGCATCACGGGTCTGCGGACCATCACGGCCATCACGGAAGGCATTGCTTCCGGCCGCATCGAAGCCGGTATCGCCGGAGGAGTGGATTCGTTGTCCCATGCCGACCCCGCAACCTTCCGGGAACCGTCCACCGGTCTGTCGATGGGCGAGCACATGGAGATTACCTGCAAGCAGTGGGATGTGTCGCGGGAACGTCAGGACGAAGTCGCGCTGGCCAGTCACCGCAACGCCGTCGCTGCCCGTGAGCGTCTCGCCGGGCAGATCTTTCCTCTCGGAGGCGTCGAGCACGACACGGGGCCGCGAACCGGCACGTCGAAGGAAGCTCTGGCCAACCTGAAGCCCGCCTTCGACCCTGAAGGCACCGTCACGGCCGGTAACGCCTCGCCGGTCACCGATGGCGCTTCGGCCGTGTTGTTGATGAGCGAGGACCGCGCGGCGTCGGAGGGCCGCGAGCCGCTTGCCTTCGTCCGCGCCATGCAGTACGGCGCCATCGATCCGGGTGAGGGCTTGCTGATGGCCCCCGGCATCGTCGTGCCGCGCCTTCTCGAGCGAAGCGGCCTGCGCCTCGCGCAGATCGACCTGATCGAGATTCACGAGGCCTTCGCCGCCCAGGTCCTGACCAACGTCATGGCCTGGGAACAGGGCTGGCAGGCGGCGCCGACCGGCGCCGTGGACTGGAGCCGCGTCAACGTATCCGGCGGCTCCATCGCCGTCGGGCACCCGTGGTCCGCCACCGGCGGCCGCATCGTCACCACCCTGGCCTGCGAAATGGCCCGCCGCAACGCCCAGTTCGGCATCATAAGCATCTGTGCCGCCGGAGCCATGGCCGGCGCCCTCATCCTCGAACGATAGCCCACAGTTGACTGACTCCCTTTTTGCCGTCCGCGAACAGCCGGATTCTCACCCGGCATCGCTGAAAGACCGAGTCATGAAGGTGACCGGCACTCAGTGTTCTTCATTGGCCAAGTCGAGAACCATCTGGTGAGTCGCGGTGCTGAGCCGAAACTGCAATGCTTGGAGACGATCCAGGACGGGCTTGACCGAATCGAGAAACCCACGTTCCTTCGCTAGCCTGCATGTCTCACCACGCGGCGAGGCGAAGTGGGTGAGAGGGCTGTCAGGACGAGGCGCGAGCCGCTTGGCGCGCGCAGGCGTACTTGAACAGTACGTTGAGCACGGCAAGCAAGCGCAACGAAGTCATGGCGGGCGTATCGCGTGCTTCGACCGTCGGGTGGTGAGACATGCAGGCTATCACCAGGATACCCAGTGTGCCCGTGATCTTCAGCCCTGCTGCGGCAGCGTATCGGCGCGCGTTTCGGTCATCCAACACAAGCAGATGGCCTGGCATCTCCAGCCCCAAGGCGAGAACTTCCTTTTCCCCATTGCCCAGACTCGTGACGAGCGGCAACAACTTGCGATCACTCACCGGCCGCACTGTCACCCAGGGAAGGTCCGCCAACTCCGGCAAGCAGACGCCTCGTCTCCTGCCTTCGGCCAATTCAGTTGCCACGGCCGAAGGCGCCTGCACCGACCCGAAGAGGGTTGGCAGCAGGTGCAGCAGGTCCGCCTGATGCAGGTATTGCAACGGCGACGTGTTACAGATGACGTCGCGCACTGGCCAAGTCGTGTTGAAGCTCTTCCTTTGACATGTCGAACGTGTCGACGCCGTAGTCCGCCAACTTGGTCAAGAACAACGGCTTGGGCACGTTCGCCAATTCGGCTGCCGCGCCGGTGGACAACCGCCCCATCTCGTAGAGCTTGACCGCAATGAGAATCTTCGCCTCCTCGCGAAACTCATCGGGCGATAGTCTTAGCGCCAGTAGGACATCATCGCTGTAGTCGATGGTAAAGGATCTTGTCATTTCAGGTTTTCTCATCTTACGCCGCGCCGAACCTGCACACAGATACGTTCAGCGGTTTTCTTCATGGGTCGCTGACGAACGCCGGCAAGACGACATCCCGTAGTCGATGATAAAGGATCTTGTCCCTTCAGGTTCCTGATCTTTCGCGTTGCGCACCCCTGGTCCGCCACCGGCGGCCGCATCGTCACCACCCTGGCTAGCGAAATGGCCCGCCGCAACGCCCGGTTCGGCATAGCAAGCATCTGCGCCGCCGGAGCCATGGCCGGTGCCCTCATCCTCGAACGTTAACCCCGAGTCGGCTCTCACCTTTTGTCGTCCATCCTACGGCTTGGAACAATCGAGACAGCCAGAGCCCTCTGCGAACTGTCGGATTCTCAGACGGGGCTTGTGATTCTCAAATGGTGGATGGCATCAATCGGATCGTCCCCGTCCACGGAGCGCTTTACGGTGGCGGCGTGCACAGAATGAACAGAAGAGCCATAGGATGATGGGCGTGGGTGAACCCGTCTAACGCTAGAGCATCTTCAGGTTACGTCAGAGTCTAGTCGAACATTTCGAAGCGGCCTGCGCCACTCAGAACAGCCCGTGAGGGAATAGAAATCTGCACAGGAAAAATGAAACAACACAAGATAATCGGTTTTGGTTTGAGCGGAGTGTGGTTGTTGGCCGTTGGGGTCGTTATCTGCTTCAAATACAGCGATTTTGGGGTGATGTCTCTAAATGAGTGGGGAGATTTTTTCGCAGGCATCTCCGCCCCATTGGCTCTGTTGTGGCTGGTAATTGGATATTTCCAACAAGGAGAAGAGCTACGGCTCAATACGGAAGTGCTGAGGGCGCAACAGTTGGAACTTGAGCGACAAGTAGAGGAAACTGCTCAACTTGTGAAGGCCGCCAATCTGCAAGCGCAGGCAGCGCAACAGAATCTGAAGCAGCTCCAGGAGCGTGAGGCCAGGGAGGCTAAACCCGAATTCGTATACGCAGGTGGAAGTTCTTCAGGAGAACGAATTGAGATTGACATACTGAATCGTGGCGGAGAAGCATGTAATATAGTGTTTCAATATGACGGCCCGCACGAATCCAGATTTTCCCCGACGGAGCTATTAGAATCGAATCACAAAGCTAAGCTGGTCTTCCATCAAGCGAGCAACCAGCCACTGGTTTACCCAATTCTATTCCTTATCAGTTGCACTGACCGTCTCGGCAACAGACACAAAATGAGTTTCGAACATTCAGAGCACAACAAGCTATTGAAAGTGAAAGCGGACCCAGAAAATGTCTAATGGAGTCAGTAGTCTCTTAGGGTTTCTTGGTCCTGCCCTGGCCTTGCGTACTGCCAGCCGATCTCTCGCAAGGTCTGGGTGACTTGGTAGCCTTCAGCGTAGGATTTTCGAACATGCGCTCAGAGGACCTGCAAGGTGATGACTGCGAGGACACGGACCATTGCCGAGCGGTCGCGTTAACCAGAGCCAGCCCGTTAACACGGCGGAACTGCACCCCTGCCGCCTGCCCTCAAGACCCATGCCGACGCCAGAAAGGTTGGATGAAGCGGTCCTGACGCCGTGCTCGGTGTAGGATGGCAAGGCTCGCGAGGAGGCATACGATGATGGCGAAGACAGACCCCTCCACCCCCAGGGAACCGCCGGAGAGCAGTTCCGGTCCGCTCAGTTCCGACCGCAACAGACTCTCCACCCGGATGCCCGAGACATTCGGACCGAAGACGCCCCCCTGGATGAAGTTCCATCCGAAGTGGATGCCGATCACGAGCCAGAGCCGCCGGGTCAGGACATAGGCGGCTCCGAGCAGCACGCCCGCTTCGATCCCGATGGCGGCAGCGCCGTACAGCGACGCGTTGGGATTTCCCAGGTGTACGAGCCCGAACAGCGCCACCGTGATGCCGAGCGCCAACCAGCTACCGAGCGCCTCTTCCGTGATCCGGAAGATCACCCCGCGAAAGATCACCTCTTCGATATAGCTGGAGGCCACCGCCATGTGGAACGCCGCTGCGAGGGCGGTCCACGCGCCGATTTCCTCCACCCGGTAGTAGCCGAGTGCTGCGATCAGCCCCACCGTCACGGTCAGGCACCCGCCTCCGACCAGCACGCCGGCGCCTGTCTCCTGCGCCGCGCCGCTTAGGGCGAGTTCCGCCGCGCGCCTCTGCTCCAGCAGGCGCACGATGCCGCAATAGACAAGGTGAACCGCGAGGATTTGGAGCGCCAGATTCGCCGCGCTGCTCGGCCACCCCTCTCCCAGCACCTGTCCGAGCCCGTCGTGCACCAGTCCCACGAGATGGAGAGATACGGAGATGCCGGCGGTGAAGAGCAGGATCCGGATGACCGGAAAGTGGGCGGCCCGGCGCAGCCACCCTGTTCGCGGCTTCTCGTCGGGAGCTGAAGATTCGTTCATCCACAGATCATACACCGCAAGCTGGGCGGTTCACGAAACACGAATCACGGCCTTTTCCGACATTTCTTCTGGAGCGAACCATGCCCCCTGCCCATGGTTTTCACGAATCACGAGTCACGAAACACGAATCACGAGTCACGAAACACGAATCACGGCTTTTTTTCGAAACACGGCTTTTTTCAGACCCGAAACACGGCCTTTCCGTGGCTCGTTTGGTACCGGTTGGTACTGAAGCCCTTCAGTCTTGTTTTTTCGGCCGGAATGTGCTCTGGGTTGAGAGTGATGACGCCGTTGCTGGGAACGAAAACCTCTTCCGCGCCCGTCGGGGACGCGCCGGCTGGTGACAACAAAGCCGCCCAAGCCACGGCTTTTCAGGTATTTACGAGACCCGAGACCCGAGACACGGCGTTAGCTGGGCGCGAGGCGCAAGCCGGCGCGAATTCCGAGGTTTTCACGAAACACGAGACCCGAGACACGAATCACGGCTTTCCCGTGGCTCGCTTGGTACCTGTTGGTACTGAAGCCCTTCAGTCTTTTTTTACTGCGCCGGGCCGCCTAGCATGAGGACAGCGAGGAGGAAATCCAGCAGTTCGACTTCCCGCCGACGCGACGCTCGGCTCTGGCGACTGCCGCCTCCCACGCAGGCTAGGGTTTTCACGAGACACGAAACACGAGACACGAATCACGGCTTTTTGTACTGAAGCCCTTCAGTCTTTTTTTCAGTCGGGGGACGGTTTAGGTTGAAAGTGATGACGCCGTTGTGGGGAACAAAACACTCATCCGCGCTCGTCGGGGGCAAGTCGGGTGGGGACAGAAGAGCCGCCCGGTCGCTGCTTTCCTGCGCGTTGTGGCGCGGCATGGCGCGGCTATGGCGCGGCATGGGCGGCCGCCGTCCCCCGCGCAGGCAACACGGCCTGCTGGGTTTTCACCAGCCACGGGACACGCAACATGGTTTTCCCCTGCCCTCCGGCGACTCCAAGGCGAGCAACCCCAAGCCCGAACAACGGGTTTTCACGAAACACGAAAGACGGCTTTTTTCACCGTGCATGCGCAAGGGACACACAGTCAGAAACCACCGTCTGGACCGCCGTGCACGCCGCCCGGTCACTGCTTTCCTGCGCGTTGTGGAGCGGCATGGCGCGGCTATGGCGCGGCATGGGTGGCCGCCGTCCCCCGCGCAGGCAACACGGCCTGTTGGCTTTTCACCAGCCACGGGACACGCAACATGGTTTTCCCCTGCCCTCCGGCGACTTCATGGAGAGCAACCTCAAGCCCGACCAACGGGTTTTTCACGAATCACGAGACACGAATCACGGCTTTTTTTCGAATCACGGCTTCCCACGATTTCCCACGATTTCCCACCATTTCCCGGCATTTCCCGGCCCCCCCACCCCCCCTCCGCTGGTTTCGCTCGGCTTCCCGGCGCGCTCCCTCCGCCGCAGTTCCCGCCGCCCTCCGGGCTCGTTCCTTTGCGGCCGGCACACGATGAACCCATGCTGAGAAAGGAAAACATTCCGGATTGCACGAACAGTGGTACTTTCTATCTTGCGCTGTCAATCGCCCGGCTTGAGTCGCCGCTCCGCTCGGGTCATCATCGAGAGCAGCGCCGGAGCGGAACCGTCCGCGGCGTGACCCGATCGACGACCGGGCGCGGGCTGCGAAGGAGAAACATGCCTTCCGGACAGGAGACGATTTCGAAACGACGATGACCGATATCCGCTATTGCTGCTGTCTTTGGACTGCCGCCGCTCTCCTCTGGCTTGCTCCCACGGCCTCCGTCCGCGGCAAGCCCGTCTCGATTCACGTCGATGTTCCCCAGGCGGCGCCGGACTGGGCGCTGCTGGAGCGCCAGTTGATCGAGACGATGAACAGCGCCGGCAAGGCGTTCGTCAAAACCTACACCCTCCCCGACGGCACGTTGCGGTGGAAGGAGCGCTACGAAGGCGGCATGAACTCCTCCGACGATGCCTACGAGGCCTTCCGCGGCTATTCGCTGCACTACATTCTGGGCGGCTCTCGTGATCTCGATACCCTGCATCGCCACGTCTGGGAAGGCATCACTCGCCAGTTCAGCCGCTACGGCCAGATCTACCGCGAGTTCGACGGCAATTGGGATTGGATGCATCACGGCGAAGGCTACGTGTCGCTCTATCCGATGGGCATGGCCGACCCGCGGGACGCCAGGTTTCGCGAGCGCTCCGAGAAGTTCGCCGCGATGTACATCGGCGAAGATCCGGAGGCCCCGAATTACGACCCTGAGTTGAAACTCATGCGGGCTTCGATGAACGGCAGCCGCGGCCCGAAGATGTTCTGGAGCAAGCGCGACTGGATTCCGACCAACGCCAACCTGGTCTACTACCATCTGCCGTTCGACGACATTCCGGGCGTTTCATCCTCCACGGGTTGGATCAACGATCATCCCGACAACGACCAGTTCGCCGCCATCGTCAAGGTCATGAGCGACCGCATGGCCAAGGGAGATGTGCCGATCAACCTCACCGCCGCGCCGCTTGTCGCGAATGCCTTTCTCTATACCGGCGCCGGGAAATACCGCCGCTGGATAACCGACTACCTCGGCAAGTGGATCGAGTTGACCGAGGAGAACCATGGCATTATGCCCGACAACGTCGGACTCTCTGGCAAGATCGGGGAGTACAACGACGGAAACTGGTGGGGCGGATACTACGGCTGGAAGTGGGTGCGCGGCGGCACGGACATCGTGTTGGCTTCACTGACCGCCGCCAAAGTGGCGTTCCTGCTCACGGGCTGGAAGGACTGGTTCGAATTGCCCCGCGGCCAGATGGCCGTGATGAGGGACCGCGGCAAGGTCGTCGCCGGCGTCCCGACGGTCCCGATTCGCTACGACAACGACAACGGCTGGCACCACTTCGTTCCGGAAACGTCGGCTCCGTACGTGAATCTCTGGCAGATGACGCAGGAGCCGCAGGACTGGCGGCAGGTCGAGCGTTTGGCCGAAGCGCAGATCGCGCGGGGGGAGCTGCGAGACGTCCACCTTCGCTGGGCGTACTACTTGAAGGGCCGGGATCCGAATTTCCCCGTGAGTGCTTTCCGGAACGACTTGCGATACGTCCAAAATAAGCTCGATCGCATCCTGAACGAGCACGGGGATCCGGAAACCTGGTTCGACGCCAAGTGGTTGGTGCTTGACCCCATGCCGACCGACAATCTCGTGCGCTTGACGATCGGCGGCGTCCCGGTCCACAAGCGCGGAGAGATGCTCCATGCGCGGCTGCGGTACTTCGACGCGGACCGCCGCGAGCCGGGCTTGCCGCAAGGCGTGTCCGCCCTGGTCACCGGCATCGAAGAGGACGTCGTGGAGCTGGACCTGGTGAACACGAATCTCTTCGAGCGCCGCCGGGTGATCATTCAGGCGGGAGCGTACGGGGAAGACCGGATCGAAGAGGTCACCTACCGCCGCGCCCGAGATCGGCAAGCCGCTCGACAACGGCCTCGATTCGATGAAGCGACCGAAGACGAAACGCTTCCGGTGGAGCGTTCCCACGTCCAGGTCGACATGGCTCCGGGGGCCGGTTCGCATCTGCGCATCCGCGTGAGCCGCCACGCCGATACGCCTTCCTACGAATTCCCCTGGCGCCGTGGGGGGCAGGAGCAATGATAAGCAAAGCCTTCGTTGCCGGACTCGGCCTGCTGGCACTTTGCGGGCCGGCCTACCCGCAGATGGGGTCGCCCGGCGGCGGCGAGACCCAGGCCATCGCGCTGCATCCGGCGAACCCTCAGGTCATCTACGCCGGAGCCGCAAAAGGCCTCTGCAAGACGACCCGAGGAGGACTGGACAACTGGCCGTCCACCGGGCTCGACCATCTGGGGCCGAGACACATCGTGCTCGATCCCTCCAACCCGGACGTGATTTACACCGGAGCCTACGAGATGGGCGTCTACAAGAGCACGAACGCCGCCGCATCATGGCATCCCGTGAACAACGGCCTCACGAACGGCAGGATCCGCGGTCTGGCGATCGATCCTTCAGACGGGCAAACGCTCTACGCGGGCACCGACGGCGGTGGTGTCTTCAAGACCACCGAAGGCGGAACTTCCTGGCGCGAGGTGAACCGCGGCTTGATCGACAAGACCCTGCGTGCGCTCGTCATCGACCCTCGCAGCCCTGACACGCTCTACGCCGCCACCTGGCACGGCGTTTACAAGACGACGGATGGCGGCGAACATTGGAAGGCCAACCCCGAAGGGCTCTATGACATCGACGTGCGCGCGCTCGCGATCGACCCCATTGATTCGCGAATCATCTATGCGGCCAGCGACCCTGGAGGCGTCTACCGTTCGACCGACGGCGGCTGGACCTGGACCCTGGGCGAGCGGCCGCTCATCCAGCACATCCTCTCGCTTGCCGTTGATCCTCACAACCCGGCTCATGTCTACGCCGGCACGAAGAAGGGCGTCTTCCGAAGCACCGACAGCGCCGATACTTTCGAAGTCGTGGGGCTGCAGTGGTCGAACCGTACCTGGACACTCGTTTTCGATGACCGAACGACGCCCGCCACTCTCTACTACGGCGGTGAGGGCGGCGTCCTGAAGACGACGAACGGCGGCCGCTGGTGGGACGTCACCGGGCCGCAACGAAAATGAACTCAAATGAGTGAAATGCACGAAAAGGAGCGTCGGCAGAATGTGTTCCGGTATCCGGTGCCAGTCTACAAATACATGGAGCCGAACCCACGCTCCGCCGGCTTCGCCGCCTCAATCCGGAGTCGTGCTTTCCGGGAGTGCGCCCAGGTTTTTCAGGAAGCGGCCCGCCACCCGATCCGGATAACCGAAGTCGTCGCCGAGCACTCCGCGCAATGCCTCGACCACTGGGCGGGCGTCCTCGCCCAGCGCTTCCAGGGCGTGCGCCGCGTGGAGCCGTGTCCCGCCGTTCGTGTCGGATAAACCCTTTGCGAGCACCGGCAACGCCTCCTCCTGTTTGCCCAGCCGGCAGAGCGCTTGAGCGGCCCAGATCCGAACGTCGATCGCATCGTCGGCAAGACGGGCTCTCAAGTCTTGCTCGAATGCGGAGGCGGAGTCGCCCATCGATCCGACGGAGCGCACGGCCCAGTGACGCACGGCGCTGTCCTCGTGAGAAAGAGCGCGGCGTAACGCCGCCGTGGATGCAGCGTCCGCCGGGTTCCGCCGCGCGGATTCACCGATGGCCCGGATCGCCGAAAGACGGTCCAGGCGATCTTCGCCGTCAAGCAGGATGGCCCAGTCGGACAAGCTCTTGCCGAGAAACTGCTGCTCCGGAGTGCTGCACGCCGCCCCAACGATCGCGGCCGCAAGAGCACATCGGAACAGCAGACGGGAGACGGTTTCCATGAACGGTCACTACCTTACCAGGGATTTGTTCCTTGCTGGCATGCATTTCTCGCCACGCGGCGAGGCGAAGTGCGTGAGAGGGCCGTCAGGACTAGGCGCAAGCCGGGCGGAGGAAAAAGGCGCGAGCCGCTTGGCGCGCGCAGGCGTACTTGAACAGTACATTGAGCACGGCAAGCAAGCGCAACGAAGTCCTGGCGGTCGTATCGCGTGCTTCGGACGTCGTGTGGTGAGAAAGGTAGGCTAAAATCGACCCGCAGAGTAACGACATGCCCGAGTCGCCTTCAACGAGTTGCGTCTGTTCCGGTCGAGCGTTGGCCGGTCTTCTCTCGACAACTCCGTAGACTGCTTGCTCGGCAGTGCGTCACGCCGTCTGAAAGGCATCGGAACAGCCCGTTTTTCTGGATCATCACATGTGCAATCTGAGTTTGCTATTCGCAAGATTCCTTCTCGTTCTTTGTCTCCTGAGTCCCGCTGCTTCCTGGGCGCAGGACTCCTCGTTACCGACACCGGATGAATTCGCCGGCTTCGCGATCGGGTCCGACGGCAACCTTCTGCGGTGGGAGAAGATCGTCGAATACTTCCAACTGGTTGCGGAAGGCAGTGATCGTGTGCTCTTCGAAGAACGCGGAGAATCCACGAACGGCAACCAGCTTGTAATGGCGACGATCTCGTCGCCGGACAACCTGGCCCGGCTCGACGAGATCCAGGCCCGGCAAAAACTCCTGGCCGACCCCCGCCGGCTCAACGACGAGCAGATCGAGCAGCTCCCCTGGGAATCGCCCATCGTCGTGCTGATGACGTGCAACATCCACTCCACCGAAATCGGTTCGTCACAGATGGCCCTGAAGGTCTTGCATCGGCTGGCGACCGAGAACTCACCCTGGGTGCGGAATGTTCTCGATCATGTCCTTTTCCTGCTGATGCCCTCGTTGAACCCCGATGGACAGATCATGGTGACCGACTGGAACAACCGTGTTCGCGGCACGGACCATGTCTGGTCGCCGCTGCCCCGGCTCTATCACCCGTATGTCGGGCACGACAACAACCGTGACGCCTTTCTCATGACGCAGGTCGAGGCGCGAATCACCAACAAGGTGCTCTACCACGACTGGCTGCCGCAAGTGTTTCTCGATCAGCACCAGATGGGTCCGACGGGGATGCGCGTTTTCGTTCCGCCGTTCACGAATCCGATCAACCCCAACGTCAATCCGGTCATCTGGACGGAACTCGGAATGTTCGGACTCGCGATGTTCAATCGCTTGCACGAGGCGGGTTTCACCGGCATCGGCTACAACATCGACTACACCAGTTGGTGGCAGGGCGGTTTCATCCGGGCGCCCTGGTACCACAACATCGTCGGACTTCTGACGGAAGTGGCGAGCGCGAATCTGGCCAGTCCGGTCTATCAGGAGAAGGCGCAGTTGTGGCAAAAGCCCGACAACTCCTACACCTCCAAGGATTGGGTGAAAAGGCGCGAGAAGAACCCCGCGGCTCCTGCGCCCGCGCCCCGGCGCGTGGCGCCGCTCGTGAACTACCCGCGTCCGTGGCTGGGCGGCAAATGGACGCTGAACGACATCATCGAGCGGAAGTTGGTCATCTCATACAGCCTGCTCGAAACAGCGGCGAACAACCGGGTTCAGGTGATCGAGAACCAGATCGGAATGGGCCTCAAGGCCGTCGAGCAGGGTGAGCAGGGTAGCCCGTTCGCGTTCGTCTATCCGACCGGGCAGCATGACCCCGACGCCCTCTACGAGTTGCTGGAAGCGCTGCACTTCAACGGCGTCGAGGTGCATCGGGCGCGCGAAGTTTTCGCGGCCGACGGCGAAGAGCACGCCGCGGGCAGCTACGTGATCCGGATGGCTCAGCCGTACCGCAACTACGTCATCGACTTGATGACGCCCCACGAATATCCCGATCCCGGGGACATGCCGGCCGGCGCGATGAGATCCACTCCCTACGATTCGACTACTTGGACGATGCCGCTGCAGATGGGTGTTGAAGTGACTCGCGTCGAGAAGCCCTTCGAGGCGTCGCTGGAGAAACTCGACGCCATTCCTCTGCCTGTCGGCGAGTTGCATCGTGACGGGGAGGGCCGGTTTGGTTTCTTGATACGGCCCGAGCCCAACAATACGGCCAAGGCGTTGAACCGCTTGCTCCGTGACGGGGCCGACGTGCGTTGGACCACCGAGGAGTGGGCGGCAGGCGGCGTCAACTATCCGCCGGGAACTCTCTGGGTGCGCGGCCTGGAGACGGAGGAAGCCGCCGCGGTCGTCGAGCCGCTCGGGCTCACGGGGGGGCTTGCCGCGGGAGTTCCCCCGATACGGACGCAACCCCTCGGCAAGCCCCGCTTGGCCCTGTATCAGCCGTGGACGTCTTCAATGGACGAAGGCTGGACTCGCTGGTTGCTCGAAGAATACGAATTCGACTTGACGACGGTCCATAACGTGGATATTCGCGGCGGAGGGCTACGGAAGAAGTGGGATGCATTGATTCTGCCCGGAGACCGCGGCGACGAGAGCATCCTCTCGGGACTCGAAAGCAAATCCGTGCCGGAAGAGTATCGCGGCGGCATCGGCGAGAAAGGACGCGCAGCGATTCGGAAATTCGTCGCGGACGGAGGGACGTTGATCACCATGGGCGGCTCATCGGATTTCGCGCTTCGCACCTTTGAATTGCCGGTCAAGAACTCTCTTGAAGGTGTCAAGACCTCCGAGTTCTCATGCCCCGGGTCGTTTCTTCGCATCTTCGTCGACAACCGCAACCCGCTCGCCTACGGGATGCCCGACGAGGCGACCGCCGTGTTCAAGGGCGACGCGGTGTTCGAGCCGGTCCCCGAGTTCAGCTACACGGCCTTGAAGGTCGTGGCCCGCTATCCGGGGTTCAACCCTTTGCAGAGCGGTTGGATTCGGGGAGCCGAGCATCTCTACAATCGCATCGCGGCGGCGGAAGTGATCTACAAGAAGGGCCGCATCGTGCTGATTGGCTTCCGGCCCCAGCACCGGGCGCAGGCGCACAACACCTTCAAGCTGCTGTTCAATTCGATTCATCTTTCCGCGGCGGGTCCGGCAGAAGTGCTTCGCTCCGGTGACAGCCAAGTCCGCTGACCTGCATTTCTCACCACGTGGCGAGGCGAAGTGGGTGAGAGGGCCGTCAGGACGAGGCGCGAGCCGCTTGGTGCGCGCAGGCGTACTTGACGGTACGTCGAGCACGGCAAGCAAGCGCAACGAAGTCATGGCGGTCATACCGCGTGCTTCGGCCGTCGGGTGGTGAGAAATGCAGGTTGACTTTGGCAAGCAGCCGCATCAAGCGCGAATCGAATGCTCGCGCGTCGGCGCCTTCTCTTTGGCGTAGGGGTACGGCCTGTCCGCCTGCAGCTGCTACAGGACCTCGCGATACACCTGGAGCAGATCCGCAGACGTGACCGGCCGGGGGTTGTATTGGGCGGTCCATTGCCTGGCCGCTTCCTCGGCCAGATCCTGCAGATCTTTCTCGGAGATGCCGTACGCCGTCAGTCTGCGTGGGATCGCTGCTTGGTCAAGCAAAGACTCGACGGTCGAGGCCAGATCGGCCCCGGCCCGGCCCGAACCGTCAAAGCCGATCAACTCCGCATACTCGTCCGCAACCTCGACCGTGTTGAACCGTATCACCGTCGGCAGCATCATCCCCACGGCCGCTCCATGAATCACGTCGAAATGAGCCGTCAAAGGGTTCGCGCAGGAGTGCGCGATCCCGAGCATAGAATTCTCGATCGCCGTTCCGGCCAGATTCGCCCCGAGCAGCATGCCGGCCCGTGCGTCAAGATGGTCCGGATCCGTCAACACGCAAGGCAGGTTCGCACGCAGCAACCGCCACGCATCTCGTGAATAGAGCTTCGAAATAGGGTTCCGTTTCTTGGTTACCCACGTTTCAATCGCGTGTGACACGGCGTCAATGCCCGTCAAGGCGGTCACCAGAGCGGGTTGAGACAGAGTGAGTTCCGGGTCGAGTATCGCGATCGTGGGCGCGGCTTTGGGATCGCCGCAGGCCATTTTCTGGTGGGTCTCGGCGTCCGCGATGAGAGCGAACGATTGGGCCTCGCTGCCGGTCCCGGCGGTCGTGGGAATCGCGATGAGCGGGAGCATCGGTCTGACGGCCTTGCCGACTCCCCAGTAGTCCTGCATGCGGCCGCCGTTGGTGAGCACGAAGTTGACTCCCTTGGCGCAGTCCATGGCGCTGCCGCCGCCCAGCCCGACGATCAGATCGACATCGTTCTCTTTCGCGGACTCCAGACAGGCATCCACGTGCTCCGTCGTGGGGTTCTGGTCGACTGCGGTGAAGACGGTTGACATCAAGCCGGCGGCTTCCAATGAGGCAGCCGCCCGTGCCGGATAGCCCACTGCGTCGATGTCCGGATCAGAGACAATCAGGACACGCCGACCGCCCAGTTCCCTGGCCAGCTCTCCGACACGGTCAAGAGTCCCTGCCCCAAACACGACGCGCGTCCGCGGCCGGAAGTCAAACGGTATCTGTGTTCGACTCGCAGAGTCGCGGGTTTTTTCCTTGAGCATGTCGAAGCGGGCGAGGCGTCGGAGCAGGAGTCCTTTGGTTGGCAGACCCTGCGATCAGTACACCCCGATTGCGACCTTCTCCTTCGTCTGGGAGAACGGCCGGACATTGCGCACGCCGTCCCACGGATACAGCTCGATGGGCGGCTCGCGCTCGCATTCGTCGCGCTCGGGGAACCGCGGCATGAAGAATTCTTTCGTCAGAGTCGTCAGGAGAACACGGCCCGTCTCGCCATGGTCGACGACGGTGTCCATGTCGTCCGGGTCGACCACTTGGCTTACGGCCCGCGGTTGCGGCGGGTAGTAGATGATGGCGTGGTTGTCCGCCGGATCGAAAGGCTTGTGACAGGCCAGCCCCATCAACGTATTGCCGTACGTCGCGGCAAAATAGGCGCCTTCCAGCAACTCCTCACGGGCAAAGCGATGAAACTGCGGCGTCATCTCCGTGCCTCCGCAGAAGACGCCCGTGATGCCCATCTCCTTGAGCGAAACGCGGTCGGCAAGCGCCTCGAGCAGCTTCGGCGTCGTGAACAGGCACTTGATGTTCGGATGGTTCTCGAGGATGATCACCGCCTGATCGATGCAATGTTTCTTGTAGGCCTCGGCTGCCTTGATGTCGCCCTTCTTGAGAAGCTTGACGACCCAACGCGGGTCCAGATCGATCTGGAAACAGATTCCGTCGCGAACCTGCGCCAGGTGTTCCACGGCTAGCCGCAATCGCCGCGGCCCCGAAGGGCCGACCTGAATCCAATCCGCCCCTGGAGGAAAGAACTCGTCCGGCAGCGTGTGGCTGAACTCGGAATAGTCGATGCGGAAGTCGTCGATGTTGATGCGCGACTTCGGCACGCCAGTCGTGCCGCCGGTTTCGAACACGTAGACCGGCTTGCCGGCCAGTCCCTTGGGCACCCAGCGGCGCACCGGGCCGCCCCGCAGCCATTCGTCTTCGAAGAAACCGAACCGCTGCAGATCGTCGAACCCCTTTACCTCCTTCCGTGGATCCCAGTTGAGCTTCGAGGCGAAGTCGAGCCAAAAAGGACAGCCGGTCTCGGGATCAAAGTGCCACGCAATGATCTCGCGCACGTGGGCGTCGAGACGCTCGCGAGCGGCGTCAACTCTCGTTTGCAGGTCGCGGGAGACTTCGTTGCTTGCCATGGTTGTTGTTGTTCGAATGCGGGTGGCGCCCCTCTACCTTGGTTCCTCGCGGTCGGCCGGCTCCTACTTGCCGGAGATCGCGTACAAGTGCGAGCGGGTCATGATGTAGAGCGTGTCGTTTGCTACCACCGGCGTGCTGTAGATGGTGTTGCCGAAGTTGATCTCCGAGAGCACTTCCATCACGCGTCCCGCTTTCAGCACCGTCAAGTCACCGTCTTCGTCGCCCAGCATGACCTTGCCGTCCACGACGAACGGCGATCCCCACACGGCCGCGAACATGTCATGCTCCCACAACAGCTTGCCGGTTTCTACGTCCAAGGCATGAAAGAACCCGCTGAAGTTCGGGACATACAGGATGCCGTCGTCGATGGCCACGGTTGAAATCGTCCGGCGAAAGTCGTGATGCCAAACAACGCCCGTCTTGGTAATGTCGCCGGTCCCCGTACCGTCAATCGCCCAAAGATGGCCGATGCCTTCTCCGTGCTCCGGATCCTGCCCGACCGCCACGAATACCTTGTCGTCATAGATCACCGGCGTGGCGATGATGTTGTTGCGGTCACCCCGGCCTTGCTTCCACTCGGACTCCTTCGGGTTGCAGTCGAACTCCCAGATCAACTCGCCGGTCTTCGGCTCGAAGCTGCGCAGCCAGCCGTCGCCTCCGGCGAAGATCACTTGTTCCTTGCCGAGAATTTCACCGTAAGCCGGTGATGCCCACTGTCCGTGCAGGATGTTTTCTCCGGGGGACCCGTCTTCCCAGAGGATCTCGCCCGTGTGGCGGTCAATCGCCAGAAAGCTCGGCGCGTCCGGGAACGGAATATTAATGTGGCTCTCGTCGACGCCGTTCGAGGTGTTGACGAACAGGATATCCCCGGCGACAAGCGGCGAGGTCGCCGCCATGTTGTGCGGGAACACCGCCAGCTCCTCGTACATGTCGAGCTTCCAGAGCACATCGCCGTCGGTTTGCGAGGTCTCCTCCTCTTCCACGAAGGGACCGTCGTTCTCGCCGTCCAGGAAGCCCTCCGTATCCACAGCGATGACCTCAGCGCGATTCGAGACGTAGTAGGCGATTTTTCCCACGACCGCGGGAGACGAGCAGACACCCTGCTCCGGCCAGTCATTGACGCGCCCCGCGGCCAGCTTCTCATGAGTCATCTGCCATAGAAACTTGCCGTCGGACTCGCGAAAACACATCACTACGCCGCGGTCGTTGCCGAGCTTCGGGTTGCGCAGCAGCTCGTTGTTGGTGCCGACGAAAACCTTGCCGTCCGCGATCACGGGATTGCCGTAGGACTGCGAGCCCAATTCCGCCACCCACTTGATGTTGGTCTTCGTCTTGAGGTCCCATGTGCGTGGAATGCCTTTCTCGTCCGAAACCATGTTGCGGTCAGGACGGCCGCCCCACATGGGCCAGTCCGCGGCGAAAGCGGGCCATGCCGCCAGACATGCCAGTGCTGCTGTCGCTAAGCGATTCGATTTCATGGAATGCATCCGATCCGTTCGGTGACTGCGTGGCCGACAGCCGTCGGGCGCAGCCGCGAAGCTAGCTCCCGGCAGGCGTCACCTTGATGTTGTCGTAGAAAATGTCCGCGGCCGAATAGCCGTAAATCCCCGGGCTGCCGCTCGTATGAGGCAAGGCGTCCTCGGCCTCGATCGTCCAGGCTTCGGGTTCCGGATCTCCCTTCTTCCAGACCTTGCCCCGCACGGTAGCCTTGCCGCCGTCCTCGGCGACGTCCACCTGCATCTTCATCCGGTACCAGACGTCCGCTTCCATCTCGAACGGAACCTGCTTCGAAAAGCGTTCGAGTTCCGAGAGCCAGGTTCGAATCATCAGCCTTTTGCGTGGCCCCATCAGGGCCAGGGTATAGCGGTGAGAAACGAGACCCATATCCGGTTTCCAGCGGCCTCGCTGCACCCCGTACAGGTCAGCCTCGATCACGTATCCGGATGCGGATGGATCACCGAAGAACACGGTCGTTCGCCAGCTCCTGCGATTCGCCGAGGGTTTCCTGAGCACTTTGTTGTCATCTATGTCCGCTACCTGAAAGCGTCCCCGCGCTGCGTTCCACCCCGGCGGAACGGTCTTCTCTTCATAGGACTCGAAGTCTTCCGTGAAGGGAATGCGCGGCCGCACACTCACACGCGCGGTCCCCTTCACTCCTCCAACCTTCGCCGTGAGAAGCCCGCCTTGCGAAACGTTGTCACCCGCGACCTTCAAATCTCCGGACCCGGACACCGTGGCCTTGAGGCCTTCGAACGACCATTCCGCAGAGGGTTCTCCGATCAAACGTCCTTTGGCGTCGTAGGCCCGCGCGACGAATTTTATTGAATCGCCCGGGCTCAAGACCGCCTCCGCCGGCACTACCTGCACATGAGCTGCCGCCGCCCCTGCCGGGGCCTTGTTCGAAACCGCGTTCACGGCTTTCGCAGCCGAACCGGCAGGCCGCTTCGCGCCGATGGCGTACAACTCCCTCGTCGTCATCAGATAGATCCGCCCGTTGGCGACAGCGGGTGAACCGTTGATCTGCGTCAAGCTGCCGTCGGGCTCCTTGAATTCCTCGACATGCAGGACCTCAGGTTCCTCACGGCCGTTCATCTTGAGAATGTGAAATTTCCCGTCCACGTCGGCCACGTAGATCTTGTCGTCTCCGATGATCGGCGAAGCCCTCTGTGCGATCCCGATGTTGTGCTTCCAAAGCTCTTCGCCCGACGCAGCGTCAAACGCCGTCAGGTTGGCCGAGTTGTCCACGTGATAGAGAATCCCATCGTGGTACGCCGGAGATGCATATCCCGCGGCGAAGCCGTCCACTTTCCACACCTCCGCAGGCTTCCCCTCGGACACCTGCCCGGCGTTCAGGTGAACCAGCCTCCCCATCGCCGTGCTTGCATCGACATTCTCCTCGCTGTGCGAGGCGTAGACATCGCTCCCGTTCACCAGCACAGACGAATTGATCCCGCGCTTGCTGAACGGGAAGTGCCAAACCTTCTTGCCGGTCGCGACTTGCAGCGCGTAGATGCCGCCGTCGCCGTTTCCGGTCACAAGCAGCCGTTCACCGTCAATCACACGCACTACGGGCACGGTGTACGTCGTGTCCTTGGGAGCCCCGCCGGGCGTCGAAATCCAAACAATCTCCCCCGTAGACTTGTCAAGTGCAAAGAATCGGTGCCGCGGGATGAAGTTGCCGCCCCACCCCGCTGTGAGAAAACTCACGATCACCAGGTCTCCGTCAATCAGGGGATCAACCGTCCGCCCGCCAAAACCCGAGATACGCCCCACTTCTTCGCCAAACGATCGCGACCAAACGATCTTGCCGTCCCGATCGAAGCAGATGAACATGCCCTCGACGCCATGCGAATACACATAGCCGGTCACCGGGTCGCCTGCCAACGAGGCCCAGCCCACGCGATGATGTGGAATGTCTGTCTGGAAGATGCTGTAGCGGTGCTCCCAACGAATTTCGCCGGTTTCCGTGTCCAGGCAGGCGATTCTTTCCTGCCATTTCGTCGGTTCCTCCGGCTCGGCCAGTGTGATCACGCAGACCCGGCCGTCAACCACGATCGGCGTCGAGCGCCCGCCGATCGGCGCCTTCCAGAGCAGGTTCTCGCCGTCTTGCGACCATTTCGCGGGCAGGCCCTCTTCGGAAGAAACACCGTCTGAGTTGACGCCCCTCCACGAAGGCCAATCGGCTGCTGGAAGCACCAGAGAGACGGCCAGAAAAGCGCTCAAGGCGAGTGAAAATCGCATTGTCGGACGCGATCTCATAAGCTTCTCCAGGTTCGCCATTCTATCAAAAGATGTTCCGGCTCCCTCCAGCGGTCAGGTTCCGAGAGCTCTCGCTGCGGCTCCCTCTCCCGGACTGCATACGCCGGTTTGTTACTCTGGCGTCCATGAACGCGGTCGGACGGATCGAGAACGAACTCAAGAAGTACAAGCACCCACTTCTGGACTTTTCGGCGCGCGAAGAGAACGGCCGGCTCGAATTGGTCATCGACCTCAAGAACAAGCCGCCCGACATCCACACCTATTACCTCGAGATCCATCCCCGAGACCTTGCGAACAGCCAGTTTCCCTGGACCCTCCAGCGCATGATCTTCGACGGCCTCCACGATTACTTCGTCGAGATGTTCGTCTACACGCCCCAGAGCATTGATAACCCTGACGCTCCGGTATGACTCTTCTCGAGGCGTTGATCCACGAAGAGATCCGCGCCCACGGACCGATCTCCTTCCGGCGCTTCATGGATCTGGCGCTCTATCACCCCGTCCACGGCTACTACATGCAGGGCGAGGATCACTTCGGCCGCGAAGGAGACTTCTACACGAACTCGCAGCTCCAGCCGGTCTTTGGACGTCTCATCAGCCAACAGATCGTGCGGTGGCGCGAGGAGATGGGTTCTCCCGAAGACTTCACGGTCGTCGAATTGGGCGCGGGGCGAGGCGAAACGCTCGCTGAAGTGAGAAAGGCGTTGCCGGAGGCCCGTTGTCTCGCCGTCGAGCGCACCGGCGGGACTCTGCCGGAAGCATTCCAGGGCGTTGTCTATTCGAACGAGTTCTTCGACGCTCTACCCGTCCATCTCGTCGAACGCCGGAGTGAAGCACTGATCGAGCTGCTCGTCGCGTCGGATGACGGCGGTTTTCAATGGACGACCGGCCGGCCCGCCGAACCGTCTGCAGCCAACTACATCAGCCGTTACGCGCCCGGCTTCGCGGATGGTGATCGCATCGAAGTCAATCTCGACGCCCTGGATGAATGCGAGCGCATCGCCGCCGCCCTCAAGCGCGGCTACGTGCTGACCATCGACTACGGCTACACATCCGAGGAGATTGCCGCCGGCCGCCGTTTCCCGCGGGGCTCCCTGATGGCCTACGAGCGGCACCAGGCCGAGGAGGACGTTCTCGCCAACCCCGGCCGTCGCGACATCACCGCGCACATCAACTTCACTGCACTCGAGGCACGCGGCCAGGATCTCGGCCTCGACTCGCTGGGGCTGCGCACCCAGGCGCAGTTCCTTTTCGCCCTCGGCGAAACGGACAACTTTGCAGCCGCACTCGAAGCCGCGACGGACACCGAAGCGCTGCATCTCCGTATGCAACTGAAGTCATTGTTGTTCGGAATGGGCGAGACGTTCCGTGTCTTGGTTCAGAAGAAATAACCGTTATACTCCGAGCAGAGTATGGCGTCCGCGTCACCTCAATTCTCGCTCGACGAGTTGGCCGATCGCCGCTTTTCCTTCTACCCCACCATCCGCAACGTCGAGCACAACGAGTGGACGCTCGCGAAGGAAACGTGGTCGGAAGTGCTTGTTGCGAACGCAGCAAGCGGTCTCGAAATCTGGATTCCCCGCACTTTCTTCGGAAGCATTGGCAACTCGGATTCGCCGGTTCTGATCGTTGGTCTCACCCGCGAGCTGGAGTGGAATGCCGGCAGGGTCTGGCCCCACCAGGAACGCCTGATCGAGATGCCGGCGCGCAAGTCGTCGCACAAGACCTCCGCCGTCATCGCAGAGCCTCAGCCCGCGAGCAGAGAGTCTGTAGCCGAGTCCAGTGTCGGGCGCTTCCTTTTCGCCGCGGTGGGCGTCGGCTTGCTCGTGTGTCTTTTCGTCGTGATGTATGCCTTCGACTCGCTGCGCAGCCCGCTCGACTTCCTCTTCCCGCCGGATACCGCAACCGCCGATCAACTCTATGTAGGCCTCGTCGGCGCCGACGGTTATCAGGATGTCGTCCGGAAGATCGGCAGCCCCGAAAACGAGCAGTGGATCAGCAGGCCCGCGGACCAGATTCAGTTCCAGGTGCTTTCCTACTCAAGCCGGTCTTACGCGCTCATTCTCATGGGTCCCGGACGCCAACAGGCCCGCTACATCGGCGCTATCCATGAGCCCTCCCATAAAATGCTCGACAGTGTCAAACTTGCCGGCGGCGGCACCACCGCCTCCATGCTGAAAAACTTGCCGGCGTTTTGAGCCGCTTGCAAGCGGTCTTCTCCCCGGTTGTCACGAAGTCCGACAGAGTCGCCAGCGGAGATATGCCAGGCGGGCAGAGCATTCACGAGGGTAGTCGGGCAGTAGTTCGCCTGCGGTCGGTTTACTGACCGGGCTGTTGTTGACGGCTACGTCAGGTTCTGCAGTCTTTGGTTTCGATGAGGGTTTGGATTAGGGTGATGAAGTCTTCGAGGGGTTGGACGCCTCGGTCGCCTTCTTTGCGATGGCGGACGGAGACGGTTCCGGATTCAGCTTCACGGGCGCCGACGACGAGCATGAAAGGGACTTTCTGTAACTGTGCTTCACGGATCTTGAAGTTGATTTTTTCACTGCGGGCGTCAAGCTCGGTGCGAATTCCGGCCTCCTCCAGTCGGGCGACAACCTGTTGGCCGTATTCGTTCTGACGGTCGGTGATGGGTAGGACCACGGCCTGCACCGGCGCAAGCCAGACGGGAAATGCCCCTGCGTAATGTTCTATCAAGACGCCGAAGAAGCGTTCGACGGAGCCCCACAGAGCGCGATGAACCATCACAGGCTGATGGGCTTTGCCATCTTCGGCAATGTACTCGAGTGCAAAACGGCGAGGCAGGTTGAAGTCGAACTGAACGGTTGAGAGCTGCCAGGAGCGGCCGATGGCATCGACGAGCTTGATGTCGATCTTCGGTCCGTAGAAGGCCGCCTCGTCGGGCATGACCCTGGCCTCGATGCCGCGATCTTCGAGGGCGCTGAAGAGACCGTCCTCGGCCATTTTCCATTCCTCGGGAGAGCCGGCATACCGACTGCTTCGGCCGCCGTCCCAGGTGGAAAGCTCGACCTCGAACTTGTCGAAACCGAAGGTTCTGAGAACGTCGAGCGCGAAATCGACGCAGCCCAGGATTTCATCCTTGACCTGTTCGGGAGTGCAGAAGATGTGGGCGTCGTCTTGGGTGAATCCCCGGACGCGGAGCAGCCCGTGCATGACGCCGGAGCGCTCGTAGCGGTAGACGGTGCCAAGCTCTCCGAGCCGGATGGGCAGGTCACGGTAGCTGCGGAGCATGTCCTTGTAAATGAGGATGTGGAAGGGGCAGTTCATCGGCTTGAGCTGGTATTCGGAATCATCCAGCTCCATGCGTTTGAACATGTCCTCGGAATAGAAATCCGCGTGACCAGATGTCTTCCACAAGTCGAAGCGGGCGACGTGGGGTGTATAGACGAGGCCGTAGCCGCGCTTGACGTACTCGTCCCGCAGCCAGTCTTCCATGATGCGGCGGATTGTGCCGCCCTTCGGGTGCCAGAAGACAAGGCCAGGGCCGGCGCTCTCCTGAATGCTGAAGAGGTCGAGCGCCTTGCCGAGCTTCCGGTGGTCACGTTTCTTGGCTTCTGCAAGCCGGTGGAGATACTGCCTCAGCTCCTTCTTGTCGAAGAAGGAAGTGCCGTAGATGCGCTGCAAGCGCGCATTCTTCTCATCGCCTTTCCAGTAGGCGCCGGCCACGGAGAGCAACTTGAAGGCCTTGATGCGCCCCATGCTGGGGATGTGCGGCCCACGGCAGAAGTCGTCGAAGCGATCGCCGGTTTTATAGATCGAGATGCGTTCCTCGTCGGTCTTTTCTTCGATCAGCTCGCACTTCATCCAGTCGCCGATCTTGCGGTATTGGACGAGTGTCTCCTGACGGGGGAGCCAGACTCGTTCATTGGGCGGGTCACGCTTGACGATCTCGGCCATTTGGGCTTCGATCTTCTCGAGGTCCTCGGGAGTGAAAGGTACGTCGCGCTGGAAGTCGTAGAAGAAGCCCTGCTCGGTGGGAGGTCCGATGCCGAGCTTGGTTTCCGGGAACAGCTCGAGGACGGCGGCGGCGAGCAGATGCGCCGAGGAATGGCGGTAGACTTCGAGGGCTTCGGTATCCTTGGAGGTCAGCAGGCGCAGGTCGGTATCTTCGTTAAGGGGCTCGCTGAGATCGATGAGTGTTCCATCAACTTTGGCGACCAGGGCCGCGGCGGCAAGGCGCGGGCTGATGGACTCGGCGATTTGCCGCGGAGTCGTACCCTTGGCGACTGCTTGGCGAGAGCCGTCGGGAAGAGTGACCTGGATGGTTTCCATGAGATTGGTTTGCACCCGGGGGACAGCGAACCTGCCGCTAATTTTTCGAGTCGGACGAGGTGTTGGAACCGGAGCCGGAACCGTTCGGTTTTGACTCGGGTTTCGATTCGGTCTTCGTTTCGGACCCTGAGTCCGACTTGGCCTCGGTCTTCTTCTCGTCGCTCTGCTTGCCGTCGCCATCGGTTTGGCCGGCGCGGGCGTAGTCAGTGATGTACCAGCCGGTCCCCTTGAACTGGATTGCGGGAGCCGAGAGCAGCTTGCGGAGTTCTCCGCCGCAACGGTTGTGTTCTTTGAGCGGCTCGTCGGAGAATTTCTGGATCTCCTCGAAGCGGTGGCCGCACTTCAGACATTCGTACTCGTAGAGGGGCATGGTCTCAACCGAGCAGTCGTTCGTACCACAACTGTGAAGTTCGGGGGTGTCCTGCGGAGCGGACTTTTCGGCCTGAGGGCGCGGTGTATCGAATGCCCCAAGCCGTTTTTCAGTATAGCAACGAGCCTTCAGGCGGGAGCATCAGCCGGCGGGGAGAAGGCCTTGGCGGTGCAGTAGGGCGTCGGCATCGGGATCGCGCCCCATGAAGTCACGGAAGAGCTGCGCCGGATCTTCGCTGTCGCCGCGTGCCAGGATGCGTTCACGAAACTGCATGCCGACTTCTTGGCTGAAAATGCCCTCGTTGGCGAAGCGTGAAAAAGCGTCGGCGTCGAGGACTTCTGACCACTTGTAGGAGTAATAGCCGGCTCCGTAGCCGACCGGGCTCGCAAACAGGTGGCTGAAGGACGCGATCATGGCGTGTTCGGACGGCAAAGCAGTCGGTGCGAACGAGTGCATGATGTCGAAGGCGTATTTCATCACGTCACCGTTCTTTTGTGGGTCGTAGTCGCGATGCAGGGCCAAGTCGACCGTGCCGAAGCTCAACTGCCGCATCTGCGCGTTGGCGACGCGGAAGTTGCGCGCCCGCTTCATTTTCTGGAAGAGATCCGTGGGGATGGGTTCGCCAGTCTCGTAATGTCGCGCAAAGAGATCCAGGGCGTCGCGCTCCCAGCACCAGTTCTCCATGATCTGCGACGGCAACTCGACGAAGTCCCAGGCGACATTGGTTCCTCCCAGACTGCGGACCTCGACCCTGCTCAGCAGGTGGTGCAGCAGGTGCCCGAACTCGTGGAAGATGGTCTCGACCTCGCGGTGCGTCAGCAGTGCGGGTTTACCGTCGACCGGAGGTGTCTGGTTGCCGCAAATCAGGCCGAGATGAGGCCGTTGGCCGCCGGGGACGCTGACGAAGAAGGAGTCCATCCAAGCCCCTCCGCGCTTGTTTTCACGGGGATAGAAGTCGGCGTAGAAGGAGCCGAGGCGAGTTCCGTCGGCATCGTCGATGGAATAGTACTTGGCACTGTTATCCCAAGCGGGAACACCGCTTTCCTCGAAGACCTTGATGCCGTAGAGGCGGCCGACAAGTTCGAACATGCCGTCGAGCACCTTCTCGAAGGCGAAGTAGGGCCGAAGTTCTTCCTCTTCGAAGTCGTAGATGGCTTGGCGCATCTTCTCCGCGTAGTACGCGATGTCCCAGGCATCAAGTTCGGGGGCGTTGGGGCCTTCGATCTCGCGGCGAAAGGCGAGCAGCTCTTGGTTTTCCCGCTCGAAGGCTGACCGTGTCTTCGTTTTGAGTGAATCGACGAACCCGCGAGCGCTGCGGCCGGTCTTCGCCATGCGGTCTTCGAGGACGAGGTCGGCAAAGTCGCGGTAGCCGAGTAGCCGGGCCTTCTCGCGTCGCAGGCGTAGGATGGTGAGGATCAGCTCGCGGTTGTCACAGGGTTCCTTCGCGCCTCGAGTGACGTAGGCGCGGTAAACCATCTCGCGAATGGCCGCATCGTCGAGGTACGTCATCACGGCGATGTAACTGGGGGCCTGCAGCGTAAAGCGCCAGCCCGGCTTTCCCTTGCTTTCTGCGTCCTGGTGGGCCAGGGCGACGGCGCTGGGCGGGAGACCGGCGAGCCGCGCCTCGTCCTCGATCATCAGTTCGAAGGCGTTGGTGGCGTCAAGCACGTTCTGGGAATATTTCGTGGTCGCCTGGGCAAGCTGGACGTTGAGCTCATTGAGTCTGGCCTTGCCGGCTTCGTCGAGGTCGGCTCCGCTGCGGCGGAATTCGTCGAGAGTCTTCTTGAGGAAGCGGGCGCGGGAACCGCTGAGCAGGGCGGCTTCCTCCGTCTCACTGAAGCGCTTGATCTGCTTCCACAGAGCTTCGTTGAGGGGGATCTTCGAGTCGAATGCGCTGACCTTCGGCTCGACGGCGTTGTAGGCATCGCGTAGTTCCGGGTAGGTGGCGACGGATTCGAGATGGCTGACCACCGACATGGCGTACTCGAGCGTCTCGGCGGCGTTCTCGAAGGCGCGGAGCGTGTTGTCGTAGGTGCGCGGTCCAGGGTCGGCAGCGATGGCGTCAATGTTCTGTTGCGCTTCGGCAATGAGAGCGTCGACAGCGGGCTCGACATGCCCGGCCTTGATCTGATCGAAGGGGATTTTGAACTTGATTTCTAGGAGAGGGTTCGTAGAATTCGCTGCCATGAGAGTTCCGATGGGTCAGTCTAGCAGGGGGGCGGGCTCGAACTTGCGAGCAGGCCGTGGTGCAACCGACAGTCCGCTTCAGAGTCCGGTCGCTCAGGGCTAACAGAAGGAGGTCTTCCCTGCAATACTCGAAATTCCCAGAGAACGGGTTTCAGGGCAGTTGGCGCCGCAAGCTCCTTTCGGCCGAATCGCGGCGTGCTTCGGACCACAAGAACGGTTCTGGAAAGGGTCGGCCTGCTGAACGAGACCCTGGTGCTTCCAGCACGATAAACCGTGCGCTGCGAAACTTCCGGCGGCCCGGTCCTCCGTCCCCGCGAAACCGTTTATGCCGGAGCGACGAGGTTTTCCCGTAACACCCGCGGGTGCCGGGCGACAATGCGTAGCAAAGCGAGAGCCGGACCTTCGGGACTTCGGCGCCCCTGTTCCCAATTCCGCAACGTATGGACGCTGATGCCCAGCGCTTCCACAAACCCCTCCTGGGTCAGGCCGACGAATCGGCGAAGGGCTGCGATGTCCTCCCCCGGTTCGATCCGGCCACTCATGATGCGTTCGCGCTGCTTCCGCGGGATGGCGCGTGCGAAGTCTTCTTCGGTCAACTCGCGTATGTTTTCAACCATCGATATCTCCAAGATAGGCGTGCGGAAATCAGGCTTCCTTTCTCGTAGCTTTCCTTGCCGGCGCGGATGGGTCCGATCGCCATGAAGCGGCCCTCTTCGTCCGAATGTTCGTCATCGTAGATCTCGAGAAAACGCTTGCCGCCGGCGAACAGTTCTTTCGCTTCGTCGAACGAGAGCCCGTGTTTTATCCGGTTGGCTTCGTCCTTGTTCGGGTTCCACTCGGACCGCAGATTCATACTATAAGCCATTGGCTTAGTAAGTCAATGAACGATGCCGAGGGAATCCAACGGCTCCCGGTCCCTGCTCGCGAACATCGGGCGCGCTCAATAGTCCGCTACGGAACCGTCCGAAACGAACTGCGGATGCCACTTGAAACTGCGCTCTTTCGACAACTCGGCGAGACGGGCTTCGTCGACTTCCACGCCGATGCCGGGTCCCTCGGGCAGCGTGACATGGCCGTCGTCACGGAGAGACCAGCTGCGCTTCGCCAAACCGGGCAGCCGGTTGTCGGGCGAGTAGCCTTCGTGGATCAGAAAGTACGGGATCGAAGCCGCCACGTGAAGACTTGCTGTCATACCGACGGTCGTCATGGTGCAGTGCGGCGCCAGCGGGACATAGAAAGTCTCGGCGAGGGCTGCAATCTTCTTCATCTGCGTGATGCCGCCGACAAAGCCGCAGTCGGGTTGAAGAATGTCGATCGCGTTGTTGATCAGATACGGAATCACGCCCCAGATCGTACGATCCTTCTCCCCCGTCGCCAGCGGAACGTTGATCTTTTCCCGAAGCCGCTTGAAGATCTCGATGTTGCCGTAGACGGCGGCCTCCTCGATCCAGAGAACTTCATATGGCTCGATGCGGTTGGCGAATTGAATCAACATCGGTGGCGGCATGTTGCAGTGCGCGTCGAACATCACGGCGCCGTCGTTGCCGACCAACTCCCGCGCCTGCTTGACTCTCTCGACGACGGCGTCAATCTCCGCCGGCGTCCCGGAGAAGGGCCACAGGCCGCCACTGCCGATTTTACGGGCCTTGTCGGTGTGATATACACGGATCTTGTCGCGGGTCGGGCCGCCCAGCAGTCGATAGATCGGGACATTCCAGAGCTTGCCGACGATGTCCCAGAGCGCCATATCGATGGCCGAAATCGTGTGGACCATGAACGGTCCGCCGCGCAGGTTGCGGTGCGCCCGGTACATCAACTGCCAGAGATGCTCGATGCGGGTCGGATTCTGGCCGTCGAGCAATTCGAAGATGCGGTGGGCGAGGGTCGTCGCGACATCCGCAATGACGTTGCTGATTTCACCCCAGCCGGTGATGCCGAAGTTGGTCTCGAGCTTGACAATGCACTTCGGGTCCGCCGGCGTGCAGGTGAGCTTGGTGATTCTGATGTTCGAGGCGCGGTCCTCGACATTGGCCGCGGGGTTTGCTTGCGCACCCAGGGCGTCTTGCAGCAAGCCTTGGGCGGCAGCCGCCCCTCCGAGGCCTGCAAGCATGCTGCGGCGCGTAGGTTTGGATTTGTTTGACTTGAGATTCATTGGGCTTCTCCGTGATGTGGATCGGACAACAAGCACCGGGACGGTCTGCGCCCGGTAGCGACCATGGTACGTCAAGGCGGAAGCCGATTTCCCCAATATGTCGACGCTTGGGGTGGGGACAGCGACCTGTTTATCTACATGCTGGAAGAGCTGGGCGATTTGACGCGAAAGACGAAGGCCCTGATGAAGCGGATGGATGAACGAGGCGATGTCCTGCTGACTTCCGTGATTACCTCGTGTGAGATCCTGCTAAGACCCAGGCAGATCGGGCGGGTGGACTTGGACCAGAGGTAAGAGCAGACGCTATGTCCACCTGCCGTTACCGTCATCAGCTTCGACGAATACTGCAAGCAAATCTACGCCAAAGTACGACAGGAGAAGAAGATCAAAGCTCCAAACGCGGTTCAACTTTCGTGGTGCGGCCGCGCCGGGTGCAATATGTTCGTTACCAATGACGAACGGCTCAGCCGCAAGGTCATACCGGGAATCCAGTTCATCGCTGCACTCGACAGAGCGTTGCTATTCACAGGCGCCGAATCTCGGTGAGACGAAGAACTCTCCGTCGAGGAAGCAACCTAGCTCAACTCTTCCATGATCTCTGCCAGCGCGGATTCCTGAGGCCGCCCGCCGTTTGATTCCGAGACCTGCCACAGGGGCGCATCGGTTAAGTTCAGCAACTCGATGAAGTCGCTCTTCTCCGTGTTTACATAAAACACGCCGGTAAGCACTTGGCCCCGCTGCGCATGTTCGTGGAGTGTCTTCACGGCAGCCATCATGTCGGAGGGATCGTAGCCCTCTTCGATCTTTTTGAGCAACAGAGTCGAGCCATCGTGCAGCGTGACTTCACGGAGTTCACCAGGTTCGATTTCATCTTCGACATGAATTTCGTCGAAGAACGGCACAAAGTCCACCGCGTTCAGATCGTGGCGGTGATCCCTGACGTAGGAATAACTCTTCGTCGATCCGGAGTGATCGTTAAAAGTAACGCAGGGTGAGATCACGTCGATCATTACCGTGCCGTGATGCGACAAACCGGCCTTGAGAATGCTCTGCAACTGCTTCTTGTCGCCCGAGAAAGAACGCGCCACGAAGGTCGCTCCGAGTTCGATCGCCAGCGCGCAAGTGTCGATCGGCGGCAAATCGTTCGCCACGCCTGTCTTCAGCGTGGATCCCAGATCAGCCGTGGCCGAAAACTGCCCCTTGGTGAGGCCGTAGCAGCCGTTGTCCTCAATCACGTAGATGATCGGGAGGTTTCGGCGCATCAGGTGGACGAATTGCCCAATACCGATGGACGCTGAGTCGCCGTCGCCCGTCACGCCGAGCGCGATCAGCTTGTGATTCGCCAGCATGGCGCCCGTCGCCACTGAGGGCATGCGTCCGTGGACTGCGTTGAAGGCGTGAGATGTATTCAGGAAATAGGCCGGCGACTTGGAAGAGCAGCCGATGCCCGAGAGTTTGATGACCCGTTGGGGATCGATGCCCATCTCGAAGCAGCACTCGATAATGCGCTCCGAGATCGAGTTATGCCCGCAACCGGCGCACAAAGTCGTTTTGAGACCGCGGTATTGCTTGAGCTCCAGGCCGATGCGGTTGACCTTTTTGGGAGGCGGCGCTGCTGCTGTGCTCACAATCCCTCCTGTTCGAGGATCGAGTCGGTGATCGTGCGGGAGTCGATAGGAAGCCCGCCGTAGTAGCGGACACTCCGGAGGCGGCTCACCATTTCCGCCGGGCAGTCGGCGCGAATCAACTGCAAGAGTTGACCGTCGCGATTCTGGTCCACGATGTACACGCGGTCGTGACCGCGGATGAAGTCGATGATGTCTCTGTTGAACGGGAAGCCCCTCACCCGAAGGTAGGAGGTCTGCAGGCCCTGCTCGGAAGAGAGTTGGTCGCGGCTCTCGACGGCGGCGAAGTGGGTTGTCCCACAAACGATCAGCCCGATGGAAGCCTCTTCGACTTCGTCGATTTCGGGTGCGGGCATCTTCGCTCGCGCTGTCTTGTACTTGCGCGCCAGCCGGTCCATGTTGCGGGTCCAGTCATCGGGCCGCTCGCTGTATTGCGCGGCTTCGTTGTGGCCCGTTCCTCGCGTAAAGTAAGCGGCCAGCGGATTCTCCGTGCCGGGCAGCGTGCGATAACAGATACCATCGCCGTCGACATCCCGATAGCGCTCGAAGACACCGCGGCGATCGAGATCTTCCGAGTCGAGCACCTTGCCCCGATTGAACGGCTTGGTCGGATACTCGAATTTGTCGGCCATCCAGTAGTTCATACCGAGGTCGAGGTCGAGCATGACGAAGATGGGTGTTTGGAGTTCTTCCGCCAGATCGAACGCTTGCCCCGCCATTTCGAAGCATTCTTCCGGCGAACTGGGGATCAACATGGGGTGAAAGGTATCGCCGTGCGAGAGGGTGGCGCAGGCAATCAGGTCGCCCTGCGCCGTCCGGGTGGGCAAGCCGGTCGAGGGGCCCATCCGCTGGACGTCGAAGATAACAACTGGAATCTCCGCGAAATAGCCCAGACCGACGAACTCCGACATCAGCGAGATGCCTGGTCCGGCGGTGGCCGTCATCGAGCGGGCCCCGGCCCATCCGGCCCCGAGCGCCATGCCGATCGAGGCCAGCTCGTCCTCGGCTTGCACGATGGCGAAGTTCGCCGTGCCGGTTTCCTTGTCGATCCGGTACTTTCGCGCATAGTCGGTGAGTGTTTCGGCCAGCGACGACGACGGCGTAATCGGGTACCAAGTCACTACCGACACGCCGGCGAATATCGAGCCCAGCGCCGCGGCGGCGTTGCCCTCGATGATGATCTTGCCTTTCGTGGCATTCATCCGCTCGACGTAGAAGGGGTCTGTTTTGGGAAGGTTCTCTTTGGCAAACTCGTAACCCGCCTGTACGGCGTTCCAGTTCAACTCGGCGGCCTTCGGCTTCGTGCTGAATTGCTTTAAGAGAGCCTTGTAGATCTCTTCGAGTTCGATCCCGAGCAGCCAGGCGAGCACACCGTCATAAATGATGTTCTTGACGAGCTTCCGCAGCTTCGCATTGGGGCACACGGGTGTGACGATCTTCGTGAACGGAACCGGGTAGAAGTGGAGGTCCGTTCGCACAGCATCGAGGTGCAGAGGCTCGTCGTAAACCACAGCCGCGCCACTCGGCAAATCCAATACGTCTTCACGGGCCGTCTCGGCGTTCATCGCCACCATGAAGTCGATTTCCTTCTTGCGGCCGATGTAGCCTTTCTTGTTGGTCCGAATCGTATACCACGTCGGAAGCCCTGCGATGTTCGAGGGGAACAGATTCTTGCCGGAAACCGGAATCCCCATCTGAAACAACGACCGGAGCAACACGAGGTTTGCGCTCTGGCTCCCAGAGCCGTTGACGGTGGCGACCTGAATGCTGAAATCGTTGACGATGCGATCAGGAGGAATAGGTGCACCTGTCCCCACAGGTGCTGTTTCTACACTGGACATCGACTCCCCTTTGCGAGAATCCGGACGTACTAACCTCGGAGGTGGGTGGTAACTATCAATATAACCTTGTTTACCTTTGCGCGCACTGTGATCGGGGTGGTAGATCACACAAAAAAACTTGCCTTCCCACCAAGAAGATAGAGTGGGGAGGGTTTCGTTGCAACCACTTGGAGCGTCTGATATAAATGAGGATACTCCCTCCGCCGGTTACCGTGCCCGCTTGCCTGCATACGTCGCGCACGAGCTAACCGCTACTCCCATCGCAAATCCCGTGCGGTCGAGCGGCGCTCCAGAGAGCAGCAGCCGGCGAGGAATTGATACTGACCGGATGGCCCGCTTTCGACCTCCCCGAGCGACTCGCGATCTCTTGCCCGCAGACGCGGCTTTGCGCAAGCACATTGAGAAGCAGTTCGCGCAGATAGCCGAGACCTACGGTTTTCAGCCCATCCAAACGCCTTCGTTCGAGAACGTCGAGCTGTTCGCCGCGCGTTCCGGGCCGGAAATCAAGAGCTCGATGCTGACGTTCCATTGCGATCACGAAGAGTTGGCTCTGCGCCCGGAAATGACGGCCCCAGTCTGCCGGCTCGTCTCCTCTGGGGCGCTCGATGATGCCCCGGCGCCGCACAAGCTCTACTATGTCGCGCCGTGCTTCCGGTATTGTCGCCCGGGGTCGGGTCGTTACCGCGAGTTCACACAGGCCGGCATCGAGTGCATCGGTGAGCCGGGATCTGATGCGGATGCGGAAGTCATCGCCGCGGTCTGCCGCTTTCTCGATGCCATCGGCATCGCCGACCGGACCTTGCGCATCGGCAACATCGGCATCTTCGGTCAACTGCTGCGTGAGGACTTGGACCCCGAGGACCGTGCCATCGTCATTGGTCACCTCGACCGGCTGATGGGCATCCGTGAGCGTTGCCGGGCCCTTGCACAGTCAGACGACCCGCTCTTGTTCGATGCGTTGAAGATCGATCGTATGGACTTGGCGTCGTTACAGGCCCAGTCCGACTATTCCGGATCGGAACAGATCGAGTCCCGTCAGAATCTCGGCATGGTGGAGTTGGCGGAGATCATGCCAAGGGAAGCCGAGGCCACCTATCGCCGTCTATGGGACGTGCAGGATCTGGTTCCGAAACCGGCAGCGGACCTGTTGATCGACGTCTCCCGCTTGCAGGGTCCGTTGGCCCAAGTCGATCAAAAGGCCCGGGAGCTCTTGGACGGAACCGCCGCCACAGGTGCCCTGGATGAACTGCTGTCGGTGTGTCGGCGGGTCGAGCAGTACGGGCAGCACGAGCCGGAAGTCGTCCTGGGGATTGCTCGGGGCTTCACGTTCTACACGAGCACTGTCTTCGAAGTCGCTTCTGCGAACGCCCACGGCATCCGGAAGTACTGCGGCGGCGGCCGCTATGACCGCCTCATTGGTGAGTTCGGTGGACCCGACCTGGAAGCGACGGGCTGTGCCGTCCGCTTCGATTCGTTGATCGACGAAGTACGATCAAGAGAAGTCTGGTCGATGCCGCGCCCCTACGAGCTATTCCTACTCGCCGCATCCGACTCCGTCATGTCGGAAACGATCGGGCTCGCCGAAACACTGCGGGCTCGAGGGCGCCGTGTCGGTCTTGCTGTCGGTTCGCAAATCCAACCTACTGCGGCGGATTGCGAGGCGCGCGGGACGGAACGAATAGGCTTGGTCTCGGGCAAGCCTCATGCAGAGATCGTCGTCAGTGATGGAAATTCTACCAGAGCCGTTCCCGCCGAGGCCGACGCCCTGGTGGTTGAGTTCGATCGATGAATCCTCGTTGATCCCGAACAAGCCGGCTCGAAGGCTGCGGGCATTACAGTAAGGTGAACCCATGACTCACGTCCGTTTCGCCATCCCGAAGGGCAGCCTCGAGAAAAAGGCGGCCGACTTCCTCGATCGCGCTAACATGCGCCCTACGGGCTACGCAGAGGGTAGCCGCAGCTACCGGCCCGAGCTTGACATCCCAGGTCTCACCGTGAAGGTGTTGCGGCCTCAGGAAATCCCGTACATGATTGCGGCCGGTTTCTACGACATGGGAATCTCGGGCATCGACTGGTATCGGGAGAGCGAATGCGAGTCGAATGTCGAGGACGTGCTTGATCTCGGGTTCGGCCGGGTTGACATCGTTTTGGCCGTCCCCGGCAAGTGGGCAGACGTCCAATCGACAGCAGCCCTCTTCCACAAATTCGTCGACTCGACGGGGACTCATCCCCTGCGCATCTGGACGGAGTATCTGAACCTCACTGCATCGCTGATCCGACAGCACACCGATCTCGAGCCTTCGTTGTACAGCCCATACGCCCGGCTGCACGTGGAGCGCCGCAGCTCGTCGCCGGTCGCGATCTTCCACTCCTTCG
The DNA here is from genome assembly GCA_028819575.1 of Bryobacterales bacterium. Classification (GTDB taxonomy): domain Bacteria; phylum Acidobacteriota; class Terriglobia; order Bryobacterales; family UBA6623; genus JAPPLB01. Next base: position 34,291 of record JAPPLB010000090.1, read on the forward strand.
GGGCCACCGAATCGAAACCGCCCGAGGACGGCGACGCCATCGTCGATAACACCGAAACAGGCCGCACGCTGCGCGCCAACGGACTCAAGATCATTGAGAAAGTATTGCCCAACTCCACAGCGCGGCTACTGGTGAATCGCCGCTCTCTGCGGAATCACGACAAGCAGAGCATCATTCGGGAGGTCATCGACGGACTGTCCGCTGCTGCCCCCACCCGCAGCGAAACCGAGCCGGTCTTCGGTCACATATGACCTGAAACATTCTTCCGCTCAAGCGGCATTGCAGTCCGGGGAACACGCTCTTCCCCAAGGCCTTGGCATTGCGGCTCGCCGCGTCACGTGGCCGCGGGGCCCCTCGTGTCAGCCGTCGGGTTGCTTCAAGTCAAGTTCAAATGTCGGGAGGTGTGGTGAAAAACTTGCCCTGAACGCAACGACGGCGCGGAACTCAATGCCCCGCGCCGTCGATCTCTTTTGGGTTCGCAAGGAGAAGCAACTGGCAGTGCTTAGTCGATTCTTTTCCTCTACTGTTAGACTAGACGTACGAGAAGCCCGTTTTTTCGTCAGCCCCGAAAAAAAAACGGATATATACAGCAAGTCATTGAAATGTAAGGACTTGACGGATCGCCACGTACTGCGTTCGGGGCGCAACTCAAGCCCGTCCGACTTTTTCCGGCGGCGGGGCGTCGTAATGGTGTAGGAGCCGGCATTGATCTTTCGGGAGGTCGAGGACCGCGACCTGATTCTGCGCGCTCGCGAGGGCGATGTGGACAGTTTCAACATTCTCGTATCTCGTTGGGAGAAAAAGGTTTACAACTACATTTTGCGAGCCGTTCGTGACCGGGAAGACGCTATGGATTTATGCCAGGAGACGTTCCTGAAGAGCTATCGGAGCCTCGGGAGCTTGCAGGATCCGGCACGGTTTCCGCAGTGGTTGTTTCGGATCGCTCACAACGAGAGTGTCTCGCTGTTCCGCAAGCGCCGCTTTGAAAGCGACGAGGAGGTTCCCGAGCGGGGGACTGGCGGGCCGGTCGGAATCGCGGGAACGCGGATTCAGCATCTCGACCTCGGATTGGCCGTTGAGAAGGCGCTCGCAAGCCTCTCGCCGGAGCAGCGGGAAGTCGTGATCTTGAAGATCTACTACGGTTTCAAGTTCGATGAGATTGCCGAAATCGTGACAAGCCCGGCTTCGACCGTGAAATCCAGACTGTACACGGCGCTGGAAGTTTTGAAGGATGTCTTGGCCCCGGTGGCGCGGCCACATGGGGTGGAGGTGCGGGAGGTGTAAATCATGTCGCAGGCGCCCCATGATCTGAGGGACTATCTGTTCGACGAGTTGAGATCGGACGAGCGATTGGAGGTAGAAGCCTATCTGCGCACTTCTGCGGAAGCGCGCGAAGAACTGGATCGGCTTCGAACTACACAGCAGGCATTACGCAGCGTGCCCGACGAAGAGATGCCGAGACGCATCGGTTTTATTTCGGACAAGGTGTTTGAGCCATCGCGCGCCCGTCGTTGGTGGCTCGGCTTTTGGGACGCCGCCCCGCGCTTCGGTTTCAGCATGGCGGCCGTGCTGTTGGTCCTGTTCGCGGGGATGTGGGCGGTGCAGCCGAGCATCACGTCTGACTCCGACGGTTGGCGCATTGCCCTAGGGGGAGCGTCCACACCCCTGACCGATGCGGCCCGCTCAATATCCGCAGCGGACGAGGACCGGATTGAACAGTTGGTGCGGCGGATCGCGGCGGAACAGAGTGAGCTTCAAACTGCCGACTTGACCGCCGTGTTCGAGGAGCAACTGCGGAAGGAATCCGCGGCACGCAAGGCCCAGGTGGACGACGTTTTCCGAAGATCGGAAGAAGCCTACCTGATTCTCTACAGCGAGCAGGAGAAGCTCGAACGCGAGTTGCTCGGCGGCTTCACGCTTGCCTCGGCGGAGCGATGATCATGCCGAATCGGAAATGGCTGTCCATCGCATTGTTGCCGGTCATGGGATGTCCGCTTCTCGCCGAGCCGCCGGCCGCGGAAGACTCCTTGCACCGCGAACTGGCGGCTGCTGAAAGGTCCATTGATGGCCGCTTCGACAACATCAGCGCGATGACGGGCTCCAAGCCGATGCCGCTGAGGGGCGTGACACGGGGTGGATATTTGAAGGGCTTTGGCGCTGTGTTCACTCTGCAGGTCAGTCTTGTGCCGGTGTCGAATCTGAGTCCGTTCCTCCGGCCGACCGAGGAAGACAAGACGCAGCTCAATCTCAGCAAACGCCAGCGCGTGGAGGACCTGCAAATCCGTGCGAGAACGGTCCTCGTGGAAGAGGGCGCGCGGCTTACGAGGGTTCCCGTCAAGGAGAAGGTGGCTCTGATCATCTCTTTGTTCCACTACTCCTGGGAAGATGTCACGGGACTGCCTTCGCAACTTGTCATGCAGGCCCGGCGGCAGGTCCTGATCGACCGTCAAGCCGGGCGGATTGATCTGCCGACGTTGAAGAGCCATCTGGAAGTGACCTACTTCTAGCCTGCAGTCGCAAGAGCGGGAAGCATCAGATGTTTGTGCGTAGCGTATGCCGCAACGAACGGCGAGGCGATCATGCTGACATGGCGTAGCCCGGAGGGTGGTCTGGATGGCTGTCCGTCTCGGTGAACTGCTGATCCGCAAAGGCCTGCTCGACGCCGACGATCTGGAGCAGGCGCTCGAGCTCCAAAGGGAACGCGGCGACAAGATCGGCAAGATCCTCGTCGATCTCGGGTTCGTCAATCCTCGTGACGTCCTGGCCACTCTTTCCGAGCAGCTTCAGATTCCTCTACTGGCGGCGGATGACTTCCCGCCCGTTCTCCCCGAGGTCGAGCGGATCACGCCGAAGTACATGCGGCAGTTCCTGTTTCTGCCGATTCATGTCGACGACACCAAGCTCACCGTGGCGATGGCGGATCCGCTGGACTTCGAGACGATAGCGACGCTGCGTCAGTTCAGCGGACTCAATGTCAAGGGCGTTCTGGCCGCCGAGCAGGAGATCCTCGACGCAATCGACAGGTATTTCGGCGAGCAGGAGCGGGAAGGCGAAAGCGAATTCGGCGCCGGGGACGACTCCGATGCGGCCCAGATCGAGCACCTGCGTGACATGGCGAGTGAGGCGCCGGTCATCCGCCTTGTCAACGGCATGATCTCACGGGCGCTCGAGTTGCGAGCGAGCGATATCCACCTGGAACCCTTCGAGAAGGATTTCCGGGTTCGCTTCCGCGTTGACGGCGTATTGCATGACCAGGAGGCGCCTCAGCGTGACTTGCGCGCGGCCGTAATTTCGCGCATCAAGCTGATGGCGCGTCTCAACATCGCCGAACGGCGACTTCCGCAGGACGGGCGCATCAAGATCAAGGCTCTCGGCCACGAAGTCGACCTGCGGGTCTCGACACTACCGATGCTCTATGGCGAGAGCGTCGTGATGCGCCTGCTGGATCGCAGCGCCAGTGACTTCTACGACCTGGACAAGTTGGGCTTTGACGATCTCATGCTTCACCGCATGGAGCACTTCACGAAGCTGCCGCACGGCATTTTCCTGGTGACCGGACCGACGGGCAGCGGGAAGTCAACGACCCTCTATTCAGCACTGAAACTCATCAACGGACCGCAGAAGAAGATCATCACGATCGAAGATCCGGTTGAGTATCAGATGAACGGGATCAATCAGATTCACGTGAATCCACAGATTGGGCTGACGTTCTCGGCGGGGCTGCGGCATATCGTCCGCCAGGACCCGGACGTGATCATGGTCGGAGAGATCCGTGACCGGGAGACCGCCGACATGAGCATCCGCTCGGCGCTCACCGGACACTTCGTCTATTCGACTCTGCATACCAACGATGCGCCGAGTGCGATCACGCGCCTTACGGACATGGGTGTGGAGAATTACCTGCTGACGTCGTCGCTGGTCGCGGTGCTGGCGCAACGTTTGGTTCGCAAAATCTGCAGAAACTGCAAGACCGAAGACGGTCTTGTCGATACGCCGGGCGGCAAGCAAGTCCGAACGTGGCGGGGTACGGGTTGCGAACAGTGCATCGGCACGGGCTACAGTGGTCGCGTGGGCATCTTCGAACTGATGGAAATGAACGAAGAGATACGGAGTCTCATCATGCGCAACGAGGATGCATCGGTTCTCACCGACTCCGCGCGACGCAACGGTATGAGGAATCTTCGTGAAGACGGCTGGGAGAAGATCGCCTGCGGAGTCACGACGGTCGAGGAAGTTCTGCGGGTGACGCAGGAGTTTTAGCATGCCTTTCTCACCACGCGGCGAGGTGAAGTGCGTGAGAGGGCCGTCAGGACGAGGCGCGAGCCGCTTGGCGCGCGCAGGCGTACTTGAACAGTACGTTGAGCACGGCAAGCAAGCGCAACGAAGTCATGGCGGTCATACCGCGTGCTTCGACCGTCGGGTGGTGAGAAAGGCAGGTTAGGAGCGTGTCTCGGAATTCATGAATCGAAGTGGTCTGTTGCCGGCATCAGCAAGTAACGCAGTTCATGCGAGGAGCCGTTTGCGAACGAGAGATGCTGAAAGATGCCGGCAACCGGCCTCGAATACGGTTCGCGGGACGACATCGCCGAACCAGACTCAGACGTCGACCGGAACGGAGCCATGACCGTCGCCTTGGAAAGGCCGCCAAAGAAACCCCAGGCAGGTTAGCCGCAGTCCATTTCGCAACGCCAGAAACGAATCACGATGTCAACATTCTTCTACAGGGCTCTTGCGCCGGACGGCAAAGTTCAAACCGGGACTTTGGCGAGTGAAGACGGCCGGCTGGCGGCTCGGGAGCTGCAGCGGCAAGGGCTGACGCCGGTTTACGTCGGAACCTCCAAGCCGGCGAACTGGTCTTTCTCCCTGCCGAAGTGGGGAGGGAGGCGTTTGCAGGACGTCCTTCGTTTTACCGAGGGAACGGCGACGCTGCTCAATGCGGGAGTGCCGATCGACCGCGGACTCTCGATCGTCGGCGAAATGACGGAACGTCCGGAATTTCGAACGATCGTCGGTGAGATATTGCGCTCGATTCGATCCGGCAAGTCTTTTGCGGAAAGCCTGGCCGAGCATGAGGAGTACTTCTCGGAACTCTACGTCAGCATGATTCGGGCAGGTGAAGTCAGCGGCAGCTTGGCGCTCGTGATGGATCGGCTCGCGGCCTTCGAGCGAGCTCGTGACGAGTTGCGCCGCTACATCATCTCGTCGCTGACGTACCCGGCTCTGTTGATCCTTGTTGCGAGCGGCTCGATTTTCGTCATTCTGCGCTACGTCGTGCCGCGGTTCGCCGCGGCTTTTCAATCGTCGTCGATTGAGATGCCGTTGCCGATGCAGGTGCTGATGAATGTCAGCGAGGGCATCGGGACCTACGGCCTGCCAGGGATTCTGATCTTTCTCCTGGCGATGGTGGGGCTTCGGATTTACATCAAGAACCCGCAAGGCCGGCTCAAGTGGGACCGCTTGAAGCTGCGTGTTCCCTTGTTCGGAGAAGCGCTGCGAAAGGCCGATACGGCGCGTTTCGCGAGGGCGATGGCGACACTGATGGGTAACGGCGTGCCGCTTGTTCAGTCGCTGACGATTACTCGGGGCGTGCTCGGCAACCGCATCCTTGCCGGCGCTCTGGATGTGATCGGCCAAGGCGTCAAACGCGGTGAGGGGCTCTCGACGCCTTTCAAGAAAACAGGGGTGTTCCCGACGCTGGCGGGCCACCTGCTTACCGTGGGAGAGGAAACCGGTCATCTCGATCGGATGTTCGACCGGATGGCTGATATCTACGACAAGGACGCGCGCGAGGCGGTCAAGCGCTTCACGGCATTGTTCGAGCCGATCGTCATCCTTATCATGGGAGTTGTCGTAGGCGCAATGATTCTCAGCATCATGCTGGCGATCACCAGCATCAATCAGATAGGGCTATAGCCATGGAAACCATCAAGCAGAAAGCAACACGGCGCCACGCCGGGAACGCGGGTATCACCTTGATCGAGATGCTCGTCGTCGTGACGATTATCGCTCTGTTTTCAGCGATTGCCTATCAACGCCTGACGCCTGCTCTCGAGCAGGGACGCCGCACTGCGGCTAAAACACAGATCGAGAACCTGGAAGCGGCATTGCAACGCTTCAATATCGACTATGCGCGCTTCCCTACCGAGGAAGAAGGTTTGGAGGCCCTGCGGCCTTACCTTTCGCAGGAGATTCCGATGGACCCATGGCAGCGCCCCTACATCTACCGTTATCCCGGCGAACATGGCCCCGAGCCCGACGTGATGTCCTACGGAGCTGACGGTGAGGAAGGCGGAGAGGGTCCCAACGAAGATGTAGTCAGTTGGCGTGCGATTTAGGCCGGACTACCTGCAAGACGCGGCAGGAGCGACCTGCCGCCCGGCCCGTCCGAAAGCCGGGCGCTCCCGTCTTTTCAGAGTTGAATAGCGTCTTACCTGCTGAGGGTCAGTGTCCCAGCCTGCCTTTCTTCCACGTGGCGAGGCGAACTGCGTGAAAGGGGGGCAGGACAAGGCGCGAATTACCTGGCGCGCGCGGGCGCACTTGACAGTGCATCGAGCACGACAAGCCAGCGCAACGAAGCCATGGCGGCCGTATCGCCTGCTTCGGCCGTCAGGTGGAGAAAAATGCAGGTCAGGTTCCCCAACTACATATCTCGGGGCCTCCGCTCCAGGCGCCGAAGCGACAGCGGGATCACACTGGTCGAGTTGCTGATCGGCCTGACCATCATCGCGTTGATCCTGGCGATTGCCTGGCCCAACGTGACCAGCGGCATCGACGGCATCCGCCTGCGTACCGCGGTGGACAACATCGCCGTGTTCTTCACCGAAGCGCGCAATATGTCGGATCGCCTGCAAACGCCCGTACAGGTCACCGTGCTGCCCGAAGAGGATCGGCTGCGAGCGGTAACGATCGACGGCGCCTGGCGGAACGTCTATGACCTCCCGGATCGGATCCATATCCTCTTGCCGCGTGAGCCGGGCGCAGTGATCTTGTTCCCCGGCGCGCCGGCGCCGGGACTCCGCCTGCTGCTGGAAGCCGAACATGGCCCACAGACCGGCCTGCAGTTCAACGTCTTCACAGGAGTAGCGGAGAAGTGGGAGCCCGACGAGCCCGTCTCGGCGATCTGACTCGATGAGCAAACCACGACATGCCGGGCGCTCGGGCCGAGCCGCGTCTACGATGCCGGGCGGCGCGGCGGCGCGCCGGGGCTTCAGTCTCCTGGAGATGCTCGTGGCGACGGCACTGCTCGGCGCAGTCATCATCGGCCTGCTGACGCTCGTCACTTCTTCGCTTTCGAACGCGCTGGTCGTGCGGGAGTACGACCGCGCCGCCATGCTGGGCAAGACCAAGATGAATGAGTTGCTGATGGTGAGCCCCCTGGCGATCGATCAGCCGCTGAGCGGCGGCTATGACGAAGACTGGCGTTGGGAGGCCGTCATAACCCCCTTCGAAGCGATTCCACCGGTTCGCGTCGGCGGTCTCATGATCCTTCGCATTCAGGTGCTCATCTCGTGGCGAAACGCCGCAGGCGACCGCCGAAGCGAGTTTATCGGCTACCGAACTGTGCGCATCCGTCCCGAAGACCTTGATCTTGTGAGCCGGTTCCGCTAATGCCCGACCTATCCATCCGTAACAGGCGCCGGCGCCGGCCGATGCATCCCGAATCCGGGATGACGCTGCTCGAAGTGCTCGTGGCGGTCACGCTGTTGGGTTTGCTCTCGGTGGGTCTGCTCATGTCGTTCCGGATGGGCGCGGACTCCTGGCAAAGCACGCGCGACCGACTCATGCTCGACCGGCGCATCGCGACAGCCAACCAGATTCTTCACTCCACGCTGGCCGGCATGATCCCGGTGGACGGAGAGGCTCCTTACGGCCAAGGTGCGCAGCGCCGCCGTTTTCTATTCTTTCAGGGTGAGCCGCGTTCGATGCGTTTTGTGAGTTCGTACTCGGTGACGGGAGGGGTGCGAGGAGGATTGCATGTCATCGAACTCCAGGTTGTGAATTCGACGCGAGGCCGTCGAGTGCTGCTCAATCAGTCGCCGTTCGTCAGTCCGCAAGGGCTGGAGCGTTTTGTCGATGGCTTCTTTCGGGACCCGGACTTGCGCGTCATTCGCCCGCGCTTTCGACCGATCACGTCACATGCCGGTTCGCTGGTGATTGTTGATGAGCTGGCGGACGGTGCGTTCCGATACCTGGAACGCCAGCCGGGCGTGGAGTTGTCCACGACATGGTTGCCGACCTGGACGAACCTCCGCGAGCTTCCCCAGGCTGTCGCGATCAACGTGTTGCCGCGCAGCGAAGACAACCGGCTCCACCCCGTCTCCATGGCGGTCCCGGTGCTGTCTCGCGGCCGGGTTCGCAGGTGAGACACCGGAGATGCGCCGATGAGAGGAGCCCCCATCTTGTGAAACCGGCGACGACTGCCTACCGTCGACTTCGAGGCCGTAGCGGCAGCGCCCTGCTGGGCGTCGTCTGGCTGTCCGTCGCTCTGACCGCCATCGCGTTTGCCCTCTCTCGGACCGTCCGCGGCGAGCTTGACCGCGCGGCCATCCATGTAGACGCCGCCCGCGCCTACTTCCTTGCGAAAGGGGGGATCGAGCGCGCCAGATTGCGCATGACGCGCATTCAGACAGGCGATCGTAGTGATCCGAACCTCGGATTCCGGTTGGGCCAGAATTGGATGCGGTTCGATTTCCCGGAAGGCAATGTAGTCGTCGAGATCATCGGCGAGGGCGGCAAGCTCAACGTGAACCAGGCGTCCGGGGAAGCGTTGGCGCGGGTACTGACTTCTTCGGGTCTCGATCCCGTCTATTCGGCGGCGACAGCCGTGCGAATCGTAACCGCACGAAAACCGACCCCGGAGCAACTGTTGGACCCGGCCGGAGCCGCGGAATCGTCTTTATCGCGCCGTCCAGCGTCTTTTAGGGAGTTGGAGGAGCTGCTCGTGCTGCCGGGGATCACATCCGAGGTGCTGTTCGGGACTTGGGGACGGAACCGGGCGGGGCAGTGGGCCAAGATCGGGGGGCTCCATCGGCACCTCTCGGTGTTCGGGGCGGGCGGCATCGACGTCAACTACGCTTCGCCGGAGGTTTTGCGGGCGGCGGGCCTGGGGCCGGGCGCCATCGCTTCACTGTTGGAGATACGTGAGTTGCGGCCCTTGCGCTCCCAAGATCTGGAACCGAACCTGATGGCGGATCGAAGTGGCTTGATACCTGTCACTGCCGGCGGCGGCGGGGCGTACTATACGCTCTGGAGCAGAGCTTCGCTTCATGGCGGCCGTGCTCGGCGGAGTGTCGGCGCGCTGGTCGCGCGTGCTCGGTCGCGTTCCGGACACCCCATACGTGTCGTGCGGTGGTACGACGCGGAGTTCTAGCAGATGAATCTCGACACACTATTCCGCGTCGGAACCGGCTGCGGCATCGAAGTCCGCGGGGATGACCTGCTGGTGGTCGCCGCCAAGTCGCGCCCGAAAGGTGTGAGCGTCGTGGGCAGGATGGAACTGGCCCGCTTCCGAGAGAGGCCGCCTCACGAGTGGGGCACGGAATACGCCGAGTTCGTGAGGGATCTGGGGCTTTCCCATTTGGCCGCAACCGTCTCCATCCCGCGCAACGATGTCATTGTCCGCCAGATACAGCTTCCGCCTGTCAAGGGGAAGGATCTCGCGGCGGCCGTACATTATCAGATCGACACCCTGCACCCCTTCGGCGAGGGCGAGGTCTACCATGCCTATGCGCCGCTTCGGGACGTCGAGAAGGAAGGCGGCGACCTGCCGGTCGGCATCGTGATCGCCGAGAAGCAGAAGATCGACCAATATGCGGAACTGTTCGAGAGCGCCGGCATCCCGGTCAACAGTTTCAGCGTGACGGCGGCGGCTTTCTTCACCAGCGTGCGGGTCCGCTGGGACTCTCCGCCCGTACCGTTCCTGATCACTGACTTTCAGGGGCAACAGCTAGAGATCTACGGCGAAGGGACCAATCTCCCGCTCTTCAGCGCGGCGTTCGATCTTTCAGTTCTGCCACCCGCGCGGGCGCTTCAGTTGGCGGGGGCGGGTCTGCGGCTGGAGGGAGGCGAGTCGGCCGGTTTGGCTGTTTGCGGCGAAGGTTCCGTCTCGAGCCGGGGCGTGCAGGGCGAGGATTCCGCTTCGGCCGCTCACCTTGCATTCGAAGCGGACGGGACTTTCGAACAGCGTTCCATCAACGAGATTCTGCCGTCTCCGACTGCCGCGCCGCCCGACTTTGAAATACGCCGTGACGCTGCTGCCTTGGCGGTGGCCTTGGAGGCCGCCTGTCCGAGGCTGGGATGGCGTGCCAACCTCTTGCCGCTCGGGCGCCGCAAGTCGGGCTCACGTTGGATGTACGCGCCTTCGCTCGTGCTGGGCTCGCTGCTCTTCCTCATTCTGCTCGGCCACCTGTTGCGCGGGACGATTCAGGATCGCGCCTATGTCCAAGCGCTTCGGGAGGAGCAGCAGCGACTGGCCGACTCCGTGAACAAGGCTCAGACAAGCCGAGATTCGATTGCGGATGCCCGGCGGCGGATCGACCGGCTGCAGTCCCTGGCGAAGCGGACGGAGTTGGATATGGGGGTGCTTGCGGAACTATCCGAGTTGATTCCGGACACTGCTTGGTTGAAGACACTCACGCTCGACGACAAAGGGATCGTGATCACGGGCGAGGCCGAATCGGCAGCGCCGCTGCTCGGACGGTTGAATGACGCACGCTACCTGACCGAGGCGGCCTTCAGCACGTCGCTGCGGGAGATCAAGGGCGGCCAAAGCTTCCGTATCGTGGCGATTCGACAAGACCCCGGGGTTTTCTACTCCGACGAGCCGTCAACCCAACCCGTTCTTTCGGTGGGTGTGCCCGGAGAGTCTCAGGGATCACCTGATGCAGCGGCGACGCTGACGACCGTCGGCGAGCAAGACGGCGCGGCGGATGCGGAAGACGAGACGCGGGAAGACGCCTCCGAGGAGGTTCTTCGCTGATGCCCGTCTCCGATCGAGACCGCCGGGCTTTGATGTTCCTCGGGATCGCCTTCGTGCTGTTTCTGCTGCTCCAGACGGATTGGATCCTGCCCGCGCCGAATGCCACCGCGTCGATGCCGGGGAGTATTGAAGCCGAACAGAACAAGCTGCTGCTGGCACAGACGCAAGTGCGCCAGGAGCCATTGCTCAGCGCCGAATACCGCTCATTGAGATCGCTCGAAGAATCGCTCGAAGATCGTCTTCTCGAGTCGGAGACTGCCGCTCTTGCGCAGGCAGAGATGCGCGAGCGGGTCGGCCAGTTGCTTGAGGGCGCCGGCATCAGCATGCGGGCCTCTCGCTTCACGAGCGTCAAAGCCGAAGGAGAAGATTTCGCCCAGGTGCCGCTGATCGTCGACTTTACCTGTGACGTCACTCGCTTTGTCAACCTGCTGGCGGACATCGCCAACGCGCAGGAATTGCTGTCCACGCGTGAAATCAAAGTGTCGTCGGCCAATCCCAAGACCAAGGCCGTACGGGTGGAGCTCACTGTCAGTGGATACTTGCCGATTGCCCGCACACCGGAGCTTATCGAGAAATCGCGGAACAGGAGTTGATCGATGGTCAAGAACAAGAAGCTTCTTGTGCTGAACGTGGTGCTGGCGGTCGTTGTGGCGGCGGCGGCGGCCGGTTTGTATGCGAGCATCGGGGCCGCCAATGAGCGGTACTCCATCTTGGCGCCCCAGCTACCGCTGAAGGACGTGCCGGACTATCCCGGGCCCGAGGCCGCCCGCCGCGTCCGAGCGGGAGACTACCTTCCGATCGTGGACAGAATGCTCTTCTCGAGCGATCGTAATCCGACGATCGAAGTCACCGGGCCACTCCAGGGTTCTCCCGAATCGCGGCCGCCTCTGCCCCGCCTGGCCGGCATCATGGAACTCGGCGAAGGTCCGGTTGCTCTGATGTCGCCCGACCTTGACTCTCCGGCCACTCCGATTGAAGTGGGAGAGAGGGTCGGTGCTTATACGTTCCTCGGAACGCAAGGGGAGAAGGTTCTTCTCCAGTGGGGGAACCAGAAGATTGCCGCCATGCCTTCCGAACTGCGGGGATCTCCCCGTGATGACGGCCGCGGCCGCCGCCGGGCGGGTTCGAAGTCGGCCGCCGGCTCCGAACGTGCGCGGAGACCGTCACCGTCGATAGAGAAGACGGTGCCGTCACGGACGTCAGCGCCTCGAGCCAGGAGCGTGCAGGTGAAGAATCCCACTCGCAAGCAACCGGATGTGGTCGGGGGAACGTACAACATCGGTCCTCACACAGGCTCCGGACGGTATCGCGCGGACCACAAAGACAAATCCCCGGCGGGAACGCGATACAAGGGCTTCATCAAACGCTCGCAGCAAACGCCGTTCGGAACCAGATACTGGTGGGAGAAGGAGAACCAATGACAGTCTTGAAGCTTGGCGGGAAACTGGAATTGATCCTGTTGGCCGGTCTGCTGAGCACTCCGCCGGTGACCGCGGAGCAGCGCGAGCAAACCCCCGCGAACACGCCGGATTCCTCATCGCAAAGCGAGCGGCCATCATCCGAGGCGAAGGAATCCTCATCCCGGGAAACGAAGCGCACTTCAGGCGAACGGTCGCTGCCGTCAGCCATGAGCAGCGTCATGAAACTCCTCAAGGAAGCAAAACGCGATCCGGGGCCTGCTATCCAAATCGAGGAAAAAGGAGACACGATCATCTTCAAACGCCCCTCGCCCTTCGGACTCATGACATGGACGAAGAAGCGTTCCGAGTTGACGCCCGATGAGCAGCAAATGCTGCGCGCGCACCAAGCCGAGCAAGCTCAGGACAGGCCGGATGAACAGCAACAGCCTTCGGGGGAAGCCGATCCGGCGCCCGTCGAGGCGCA